>NZ_PNCZ01000037.1:0-84497 GCF_005887425.1 Pseudoalteromonas sp. S2721 | reverse complement strand
TCATTGCACACGCGGTGACTCAACCAAATTGTTGTCAAAAGCTTAGTTTGTGTGTTCTCTAAGCTTTTTTATTCCGAGTCACTGCACACGCGGTGACTCAACCAAATTGTTGTCGAAAAGCCTGGCTTGTGTGTTCGCCGGGCTTTTTTATGCCCTTTATAAAATAAAAACGCCACTAGATGTGGCGTTTGGGTAGTTTCGACAACAATAAGAAATTGCTTTTAAAAGAAGCCCAGTGGATTCTCACTGTAACTGACTAATAGGTTTTTAGTTTGTTGGTAATGATCAAGGGCGAGTTTATGAGTTTCGCGGCCTATGCCTGACTTTTTATAGCCGCCAAACGCAGCGTGTGCTGGGTACATATGATAGCAGTTGGTCCAAACACGGCCCGCTTCAATCTTACGACCAAAGTGATAAGCACGGTTCATGTTTCGACTCCATACACCAGCACCTAAGCCAAACTCAGAACTATTAGCAAGGGCTAACGCTTCGTCTTCATCTTTAAAAGTCGACATTGAAATAACCGGGCCAAAAATCTCTTCTTGGAACACGCGCATGTCGTTAGTGCCTTTTAATAGCGTTGGTTGAATGTAGTAACCGCCATTAAACTCATCAGACAGTTGTTCGACTTCGCCGCCCGCAAGCACTTCGGCCCCTTCTTGTTTACCAATTTCGATGTAGCTTAGGATCTTATCAAACTGAGCTTGTGATGCTTGAGCACCCACCATGGTTTCGGTATCAAGAGGATTACCCCGTTTAATTTGTAGAGTTCGGGCAAGAACACGCTCAATAAATTGCTCGTAAATATCTTCTTGAATAAATAAACGCGATGGGCACGTACACACTTCACCTTGGTTAAAGTACGCAAGTACAGCCCCTTCAATCGCTTTACTCAAAAACTCATCGTCTTTTTCCATGACATCGTTAAAGAAGATATTTGGTGATTTACCACCTAGCTCAACCGTCGAAGGAATAATATTATCAGCAGCACATTTTAAAATATGTGAACCCACTGGCGTTGAGCCTGTAAAGGCAATCTTCGCAATTCGAGTACTGGTTGCCAGCGCTTCGCCCGCTTCTTTACCATAGCCATTTACCACATTTAGAACACCTGCAGGCAACAAGTCACCAATCACTTCAAGCAGCACTAATATAGACGTAGGCGTTTGTTCAGCTGGTTTTAAAACAATACAGTTACCCGCAGCAAGGGCAGGTGCAAGCTTCCACGCCGCCATTAACAATGGAAAGTTCCAAGGAATAATTTGCCCGACTACACCCAGTGGCTCATGAAAATGATAGGCAACGGTGGTTTCGTCTATCTCACCGATTGAACCTTCTTGCGCACGCACACAACCTGCGAAATAGCGAAAGTGATCAGCCGCGAGTGGCACGTCTGCCGCAAGTGTTTCACGGATTGCTTTACCGTTATCCCAGGTTTCGGCCACTGCCAGCATTTCTAGGTTTTGTTCAATGCGATCAGCAATTTTTAATAAGATATTGCTACGCTCGGTGACCGACGTTGTTCCCCATGCCCCTTTTGCATCGTGGGCTTTATCAAGTGCCAGCTCGATATCTTCTTTTGATGAACGAGGTACTTTACAAAACACTTTACCGTTTACTGGGCTAATGTTTTCAAAGTATTCTCCTTTTACAGGGGCAACCCACTGGCCACCAATATAATTCTCATACTGCGCTTTAAAGTTAACTTTTGCGCCTTCACTGCCTGGATTTGCATAAATCATAATGTGTTCTCTCTTCAAATTGTTGTGTTTTATTTAGCATTGACTAAATTATGCGGTAGGTTATTGTTTAATGAACCGCTAACAATTGAAGTTAGCTCAGTTACTGAAAACACACTTGATTCCTAGTCCAGACTTTTTGACTATTTGTCCAGAATTTAGGACGACAGCGAGGCAACAATGAACACATCAGTTAGTAGCAGAAGTTTAGATAAAAAACGACAACGTATTGATGTGCTTATTGAAAATAAAGTCAGTTTTGCGGGCGAACATGCCGAATTAAGTATTTACGACACCTATTTAGATGCCCAAAAAGTGGCGTTACATTCCACTGAATTATTATTTTGTGGCATGATCAGCGGTAAAAAAATCATGCATGTTGCCGACAGTGATTATCATGAAGAGTTTTTACCAAACCAATCATTTGTACTTGCCCCAGAGCAAGGGGTGCTAATAGACTTTCCCAATGCATCTCTCAATCAGCCAACAACCTGTTTAGCGATTGAAATCAGTACCGATAAAATAAGCCAAGTAGTTGATGCTCTTAATTTTAACCAGCAAATTACCCAGGATGACTTTTTTCAATATCAAACCAAGTTAGTGCACGCCCAGCATAACCCGCAAACTCAGCAACTGCTTGAGCGCATGATCACCCTATTTAGCGAAAATGAACAACACCGCGATTACTTAATTGATTTATCACTTAATGAACTCATAACCCGCCTGTTACAGCAGCAAAGCCGAGATTTAATGATTGCAAGTTGTAAGCAAGGCAAGCTCGCAACCCCGTTAAGTCATGTAATTAGTTATATAGAACAGCACCTTGCTGAGAATATTGATATTGATGTGTTATGTAAAATAGCCTGTATGAGCCGCAGTAAATTTTATCAGCAATTTAAACTAGCCTTTGGTGTTACGCCCGCTCTTTGGCAACAACAATTACGCTTACAAAAAGCGTATAAATTGCTCGAGAAAGGCGAGGCGATTAGCCAAGTTTGTTACCAATTAGGCTTTAATAACCCAAGCCATTTTAGCCGTGTATTTAAACAGGCCTTTGGCGCAACCCCAAAAAGTATCGCTAATCATTAAGTTCTGGGTTGCGATGAGAATAAACGCGATAGGTTAAGGCGAGTAAAATACAAATGGCACTTGGTACATAAAGCGCCGCAAAGGTCATTTTTGCAAATAACCACGCCCCTGCTAAGCCACCAAATATAAAGCCAATAATGATTAGGCCGAACAGCTTAGCCTTACGTTTATCAAGCGCCTCGCCACGAAAAACCCGACCAAACATAATACCTAAATCAGTAAAAATACCCGTAACATGGGTAGTACGCACAATTGCACCACTGTAAGTTGTTGCCAAGGCGTTTTGTAACCCACATGCCGCAGAAGCTAAAAAATGCCCATAGCCCGAGCCATTAAATAATAACCAAAGTGCGACCAGTAAAAGCCCTGCTTCGATCAGCAATGCCGTGTCGTAATGACGACCTAGTTTAAGTGCTGAACTATGCAGCAAGAACCCAGCAATACCAGACCCAACTAAAAATGACAGTAATACACCTAATAAATGTAAAGCATCAAGGCTATTGCCATGCATGAGTTCTGTGCTAAGCAAGGTGGCAGTTCCCGATAAATGCGATACCGCTTGATGCTCAAAGCTAAGTAAACCAACTGCATTCACACACCCAGCCACCAGCGCCAAAATAAATGCGCCAACCTCAACCCATTTTGGTAACTTAGAAATCACTCGCTACTCGCCTTTTTCTCACCCTCGTACTCATTCTTTTATGGTACGCCTATTTTTATGACTAAAAACACTTTTTTTCGACTCTTTATATGGTAATTTACAATTAAGTAAATCGATTAAGAAGCTACAATGACAAAGCCAAAAAGTTGGACGCTGAAAAGTATTGCCCAAGAGTTAGGTGTTTCAAATGCCACTGTATCAAATGCGTTTAACCGCCCTGATCAATTATCGAAAGCACGCCGCGAAGAGATTTTGGCTGCCTGTAAAAAGCTTGGCTATTTTGGCCCTAACAAGGCGGCACAATCATTGCGCCGAGGCACCTTTAATATTGTTGCGTTAGTATTACCAGACAGCGTTGAATATATGATATCTGACCCGGTTGCTAGCAGCTTTATGCGCGGTGTGTCAGCGGTGCTCGAAAAAAATGGTATTAACCTTTTATTATTTTCAGGCAACAGCGATAACCTAAATAGCGTTGTCGACTTTGTAGATGGTTTTATTTGCTACGGCCGCCCACGTAATAAGCAACTTGTTGAGCAATTAAAACAGGTTGCCAAACATGTGGTAACGGTTGATTTTAATATCGGTCGCGATGCCTCAGTAAACGTAAACAACCAACAAGCCAGCTTTGATATTGCAAAACACGCACTTCACAAAAATGATGATCGGGTTGCTATTTTAGGCCTGCGTTTACTCGATAACGACGTATTATGCCGAGTATACGAACATCATGAGTTTGAAGCAGGTCAGTCGATTGCTCATCAACGACTGCGCGGTTATCACCAAGCAATCAGCGATGCTGGCATCACCCTGGGTGATGATAGAACATGGAATATTCCTGAAAGCAGCGAGCGCTTTGCCAGCATTGCCGCCAAAGAAGCACTTAGCAGTACACCAAGGCCAAACGTATTGTTATGTATGAGTGATTTGATCGCCCTTGCCGCCATGCGCGAAGCATTAAAAATGGGCTTATCGGTTCCTGAAGATGTCAGAATTGTTGGCTTTGATGGCATCGATGAAGGCCAACGATTTGTGCCAAAACTCACCACTGTTCATCAAAATAGCGAAGAAAAAGGCCGTATTGCTGCGACCTTGTTTCTATCGAAAGAGCAGCAAACAGCCGAAATCGACTATCAACTGCAATTGGGTCAAAGTAGTTAAGCTAAAAAGTCAGCCAAATCAACAATACTTTGTTCGCCTTCACGGTGATCAACAATGATCACTTCACGGCTTAAAAAGTCGACTTTTAACTCGATTGAGCTGGTATCATCATGCCAGCTTAAACGGCACACACTGCCTTCACCTTTAGCAATAAACTCACCGTTAAAAGCTGGATGCTCATTACGTAATTGAATCAGCTTGATTAAACCTTTCACCACAGGTTTAGCAAGCGCAGCATCAATGTCTTGCGCATTTAAGTAAGGGCGATTGATATCACGACCAACATTGGTACGAGCCAATAATTCCATATCGTTCTCACAAGCGAACAGGCCACCATAATAAACTTGTGGAATACCTGGTGCGAAGAACTGAATTGCACGCGCTAATAAGTAATCAAAGTCATCTGCGCCCAAGGCATTGTAATATGTGCAGTTTACTTGATATAAATCGACATTACTTGCTGCTGCACCAGTCGCTAGGCGGCTTTGCCCTTCACTCTTTTCATGAATGGTTTCAACCAAGTTATCAATTTGCGCAGCGTCTAATAAGCCCGGTTTATCACCCATCGGGCCTGCGTCAATGATGCCAATGCCATCATGAGTATCAAGTACCGTTAAACAGTTACGCGGCGAAATAGTTAGCCAATTCAGTAATGCTTGCGCATCATTGCTAAACAAGCTGTGTAAAATAAGGGGTGGTAAAGCAAAGTCATAAACCATATTTACACGCTTTGCGACTTCAACCTGAGTTTGGAAATGGCTATGGATCTCGGCAATGGTTTCCATACCCGCTTCATTTGCTTGCGCCGAAAGCTTATTTAGATACTCAAAAGTTTCATCCAACATAAAGCAGTTTGTGCCAGCTTCTTTAATCGCATAGCCTGCCGCATCTAAACGAATAATATTGACATTATTATCAGCAAATTTGCCAAGCACCGTATCTAAATACTCGATACCCGCCGTTGATTTCACATTGATATCAATTTGGTTATCGGTAAAAGTGGTCCAAAAATCATAGGTTTGGCCGTCACCACATGTAATTGGTGTAAAACAACTACCTGGGCGCGGACGATAAATCGCTTGTTGTTCAGCCTCAGACATGCCATTTGGGAATACATCATCTTTGGTTAGAAATAAATCCCAAAATTCAGATTGCTTGCCTTTAGCGAGTACATCTTTAAATTGGAAAGATTGTGCTGAAACATGGTTAACAATTAAGTCAGCCATTAAGTCATAGTTTGCACCAAGAACTTTTATATCGTCCCAGCTACCAAGGCGCGAGTCTACTTCACTATGATCAATAGGATCAAAGCCAGCATCACTGCCATCAATCGGATTATAAAATGGCAATAAATGTACACCTGCAAACACATTGTTAAGTGGGCCATTTAATAAATTACTTAATTCATCAATACCTTGACCAGTAATACGGTCTGCGTAGGTGATTAATTGCACTTTATTGTTGATCATAATTGTTAATACCAAGTTGAAACTTAATCGATTAAGATATATCTTTAACCACGACAGCAAATTATTCAAGCAGTTTTTATAGTTTTTATACACTAATATACATAGTAAAGGCGCAGACCTTTCGGTGGGGATACAACAATGAATAGAACACACGATCCTTTGCAAACCATTAGATGGCTGACATACATGATGTTTTTTATGTTTGCGATGACCTCTGATGCGGTTGGTATGATCATACCTGAGCTTATCGAAGAATTTAATTTAAGCATGACCCAAGCCAGTGCTTTCCATTATGCACCGATGGCACTTATTGCTTTTAGTGGCCTGTTTTTAGGCTTTTTGGCCGACAGCTTTGGCCGCAAACAAACCATCATGCTAGGACTCGGCATCTTCACCATTTGTTGCTTTCTGTTCGCTGTTAGCAGTAGTTTTAGCGTATTTGTAGTGCTGCTTAGCTGTATTGGTCTTGCTATTGGCCTATTTAAAACCGGTGCTTTGGCACTGTTAGGTGATATTTCTACAAACAATTTAGAGCACACAAAAACCATGAATTTGGTCGAAGGTTTCTTTGGTGTTGGCGCCATTGTAGGCCCTGCCCTTGTCAGCTTTTTAATCACCCAACAGGTTAGCTGGACCTACCTTTATGTTATCGCTGGGGTTTTATGTTTGATTTTAACCATAATTGCTTGGCGTGCAGATTACCCTAAACCTAAAAAGCTAGAAGAACACGCAAAACCGGCCTCTCTTGCAACCACCATGAGCATGATGAAAAACCCTTATGCACTGGGCTTTTCCTTAGCGATTGCCCTTTATGTTGCAACCGAAGTAGCAATATACGTTTGGATGCCTACTCTACTTGGCGATTACACTGGTCCGTGGCAATTACTGGCAACCTATGCACTAACCTTATTTTTCATTTTACGCGCTGCGGGGCGTTTCTTAGCGGTGTGGCTATTAAATCACTTAAGCTGGCAAGCGGCGATGCTGTATTTAAGCTTAGGAATTGCACTGTGTTATTTAG
Source organism: Pseudoalteromonas sp. S2721 (assembly GCF_005887425.1). Classification (NCBI taxonomy): domain Bacteria; kingdom Pseudomonadati; phylum Pseudomonadota; class Gammaproteobacteria; order Alteromonadales; family Pseudoalteromonadaceae; genus Pseudoalteromonas; species Pseudoalteromonas sp. S2721. Next base: position 77,357 of record NZ_PNCZ01000037.1, on the reverse strand, counting down.
GTTTAATCTTCGGCGGTGTTGATTGGGCGGTATTCTTACTCCCTTTATCTGGGCTATTCATGTCGATGATCTACCCAACTTTAAACTCAAAAGGTATTTCTTGCTTTGCGGTGCAGCAACACGGTGCGGTAGCTGGAGTTATTTTGTTTTTTACTGCCCTTTCTGCGGCAGCAGGCCCATTATTAATGGGTGTGATCAGTGACTACTTTGGCCACATTCGTTACGGCTTTTATCTCGCAACAGGCTTCGCATGTTTACTGTTTTTAGCCATGCTATATAACTACTTACGTAACCCTGCTGAGCAAGCGTTAGCGCAGCACAGTGCATTAAGCCACTAAATAAAAATCGTTAAAAATCAATTATCGAACATAAATCGTGCAAGTTTTTCACTAAAAAGACTTGCACTGTGTAAAATTATTGTTATCTTTACTTAATCGATTAAGATAGCAATTTAGACAACAAACCATCTGGGATTGAGACGAGGCACATTATGACAACACACAAACATGCCCTTTATACATTAAGCGCGCTTGCATTAGCAGTAAACCAAAACTTACACGCCGAAGAGCAAGCACAACCTGAGGCTAAAAAAAGCGGTCTTGAAACTATCGTTGTAACCGGTGTACCACGCCGTACAACCATCATGGCATCAAGCTCATCGGTTAGCAGTGTGACATTAGCTGAAATTGAAGTATCAACACCACGCTCTACTGCAGAAGCCTTCAGAACAATTCCGGGTGTACGTTCAGAATCAACAGGCGGTGAAGGTAACGCAAATATCGCGGTACGTGGTTTACCGGTTGCATCGGGCGGTGCTAAATTCTTGCAACTACAAGAAGATGGCTTACCTGTTATGCAGTTTGGCGATATTGCCTTTGGTAACGCAGATATCTTCATGCGCTTAGATTCAACAGTACAAAGTGTTGAATCAATCCGTGGTGGCTCAGCATCAACAGCAGCAAGTGATGCCCCAGGTGGTATCATCAACTTTATTTCAAAAACAGGTGAGAACGAATCAGGCAGTGTATCAACCACTGTTGGCCTTGATTATGACTCAATTCGTACGGATTTTGAGTATGGTACTTACCTAAACGACAGTGTGCGCTATCACATTGGTGGCTTTGTTCGCCAAGGCGAAGGCCCGCGTGAAACCGGTTATACATCTAATAAAGGTGGCCAAATTAAGGCAAACCTAACGAAAGAATTTGATGCCGGTTATGTACGTGTGTACTTTAAACACCTCGATGATAAAAGCGTAGGTTACCTACCTATGCCTATGTACTCAGATGGCGATTCAATCCCAGGTTTCGATGCGCAATCAGATACGCCGCATTCTGCTCTTTTCACACAAACGCTGCGTTTAAATGGTGATAACCAAATCAGCACGGGCGATATGACCGACGGTATGAACCCAGTTGTTACCTCAGTAGGTTTTGAAGCAGCATTTGATTTAGAAAACGACTGGCGCATCGAAAATCGTTTTAGAACGTCATCAGTAAGCGGTAACTTTATTTCTCTTATTCCAGCTGAAGTTGCAAGTGCAAGTTCTATTGCTTCTAGTATTGCTGGTGATGGTGCATCGCTTGTTTATGCAAATGGTGGTTCAGCAGGTGAAGCCTATGGCGATGACGATTTAGCAATGCGTATTCACACATTCGATGTAACGCTAAACGACATGGGCTCAATTGTTAATGACCTTAAGTTAACTAAGTCGTTCTCTGATGACACCAGTGTTACGTTTGGTTACTTTGCATCAAGCCAATCGATTGATATGTCGTGGCTTTGGAACTCATATGTTATGGAGCTAAAAGGCGACAACGCTGCATTACTTGACGTTTACGCTGCAAATGGCGACAGCTACTCAGATAATGGCTTGTACGCTTATGGTACACCTTACTGGGGTAACTGCTGTCAACGTAACTACGACACAGAATACGAAACACGCGCACCTTACATTAACTTAGCCACTAAGTTTGGCGATTTAAGCATTGATGCAAGTGCTCGCTATGATTCAGGTGAAGCACGCGGTAACTACGCAGGTGCCGTAACATCAACAATTGATATGAATGGCGACGGTACCATCTCAATTCCTGAGCAAAGTGTTGCTGGTATTGATAATGCAAATCCTAGCATTGTTAACTACGACTGGCACTACAGCTCATACTCAATTGGTGCGAACTACCAAATTGATCCAAGCTTTGCGACATTTGCCCGCTTAAGTAAAGGCGGCCGCGCGAATGCAGACCGCTTATTATTTGGTAAAGTAGAAGCAGATGGTTCGGTTGCCGAAGCCGATGCAATTGATGAAGTAAATCAATACGAAATCGGTGTGAAAAAACGTTTTGATTCACTATCAGTATTTGCAACTGCATTCTACGCAGAAACAGAAGAGCAAAACTTCGAAGCAACATCACAAAAGTTCTTTGACCGCGAGTACGAAGCAAAAGGTATTGAGGTTGAATCAACCTACTACGTAGGTGATTGGGATTTCCGTGGTAACTTCACTTGGACAGACGCAGAAATTGCTAAAGATGCGTTATCGCCAGAGTTAGTCGGTAATACACCACGTCGTCAAGCTGACCTTATTTACTCACTAATGGCAACTTACAACTTTGACAAAGGTGCTGCAGGCCTAAGCTTTATTGGTACAACGGATGCTTACGCACAAGACAGTAACGACCTTGAGTTTGATGGCTATACACAAGTGAATGGTTTTGTAAGTTACAATCTGTCTGAAAACTTAAGTCTATCACTTAACGTGAATAACCTGTTCGACACTGTGGGTATCACAGAAGCAGAAGAAGGCTCAGTACCAGATAACGACATTATTCGTGCCCGTACTATCAACGGCCGTACAACGTCGCTTACTTTAAAATACTCTTTCTATTAATTACTCTCCTCCCTCGTTTTAGCCCAGTGTTTACTGGGCTTTTTGCGTTTTATGTGTTCTTACCAACAGTAACAAAAGGGTGCTGTATTTGACTAAGTTGCTGCTCATTTCGTTTTACATAACTAAATAGTATTAAGCACCCAAGGGCCAAACTGGCTGCTAGCATTGAGCCAAGTGTTGCAAACCTAAAACTATAAAACTGTGCAACAACCCCAGTTGCCCCTGCCCCGCACATAACACCCAGTTTAATGGCGTTCGTGTAAAACGCTGAGGTAAACCCTATTCGTTCGGGGAGCTGATCTTGTAATACGGTTAAGCCTATGCCCGCAAAAATACCGTAAAACAGCCCATTCAATACTTGTAACGCGATCAAATGCCAAACTTGAGTGGCAAAAAACACTCCTAAATAAAATACAATGGCACAACAAAATGCCACCGCAAGCATCGCGACTTTACTGTATTTTTTAGCAAGCTTAGCCCCATACAGCATGATAGGAATTTCTAACAGCGCCACTACACCCATAAACAGCCCAGGCGTATGTTCAGCGAATCCTAGTTCAGTAATGCTATAAAGCGGCAGTGCCGATGAATACATAATATTGCCCGTTGAACCAAGCATAATAGCTAAGCCCAACAACCAAAATGATAAACTCGCTGCGGCTGCAGGCTCTGAGCCATTTTGTGATTTCTTAGCGCTGTAGTCAGGAATAAACTTAAATGCAAAAATAAGAGCAACCAAGGCACACACCGCAGCAAAGTAAAACGAGCGGCTAAACTCGCCTCCAGCGGCTAACAAATAACCAAGTGGCGGACCGCCCACCCAAGCAAAGGAAATAGCAGCACGTAAACGGGAATTAAAACTGGTGATGTCGATGTTCTGTTGACGCCCAGCCCATTGTCTTGCCACGGTCATCATTTGCGGAATTGCCGCATTACCCATCGCAAGAAACAACACGCCTGCGAGCAAGACTTGCCAAAATGCAGTAGCATTCGCAAAGGCCACTAACGCACACACCATACCCGATACAGCCACCATAAATAACTTTCGCGCACTGGTGCCTTTATCAGCCATGCTACCTAGCCACTGACTGATAACTAACCCCATAATGGTGACCGCCACCACATAAACACCTAAGTACATAGGGGGTGCTCGCAGCCCTTCTACAATAAATAAGCTCATCAATGGGTTAACGAATGCCCCCATTAACCCGGTTAGCATACTTAGAAGAATAAAAATTACACCATGCTGTTTCAGCAATGCTTTCACTCACAACCCCACATCAATACGACAAGTCAACATTTAAAGGGCGCATATTATACATTGTTGTAGTAGAAAACTAATTTTGTAATACAAATAAAAAAGCCCAGCGGGGAAACTGGGCTTTGTCGTGTGGAACAATGTTAGTCGAAGGACACTGTTACTGGGTTAGAACAAGTCGTTTCAGTTACACAGACTTGATACTCATAGCTTGGCAACTCAGCCTTACGCTGTACATCGCGGTAGAAACCACGATCAGCGACTGTTTCAAGTAGTTCACCGTTACGATAAATGCTTACTTGATCGGCCACTGTTTGCCAACCTAAATCAACACGCATCGTACCTAATCGTGTTTTACTTGCACGTTTAACAGATAGCTCAATTTCGACATCAGATACCACAACCGTTTGTGTAAACGTATCTGTTTGACCTTCGCTATCGGTCGCAGTTAGCGTTACTTCATAGCTACCTGCTTGTGCGTAACTATGCATAGGGTCAGCATCTGTTGAAGAAGCACCGTCACCAAAGTCCCACGCCCAAGCAACAATATCATCGTTACTATCAGTGCTGGTGTTAGTGAAAGTGACATTTAAGCCTGATGTTTCAAATGCAAAGCCAGCTTGTGGTGGCTGCGGGCTTACTTCACCAATAGCGCTAAACGTCAGTGACCAGCTGTTTAAAGTACCCGTATCAGCTGACAGTACGTCTTTCACATTAAGTACCCAATCACCTGTCGCAACTTCACCATTAAAGTTTGCTAGCGAATAGCTTTGTACTAGGTCGTCGGCACCACCACCTGATTGGCTGTGTAGTGTAGCTGTTGTACCTTGCGGCGACGTTAATGTAACGATTAAATCACCAATGTAAGTATGAGCAATATCAATACTTGCATCCGTTGAGAAAACCGTCAGTTCATCTGCAACTGTAATGATTGAATCAACACCCGTGTCATTGTTATCTGGAATAGACACTGGTGTTTCATTTGAGTAAGTAAAGTCATTTAAGCCAACAGGATTAACAAACAATGACGCACTGCTTTGTTTAGCTAGCTCGCCCGATGTTGCATCAACAACAAAACTATAGCTACCCCACGCTGTTGCCTCTTCTGTTGGTACAGTTAAAGTAACTACATCACCCGGTACCGCCTCAGTTTGCGATAGCGTTGCGCCCGCTAAGTCAGCTTGAAGTGCTAGGCTAACAACACCTTCCCACTGGGCGATTGAGCCAATTTCAAAGGTATAAGTTGCCGTTTCACCAGCAGTAATCTGCTGTGAACTTGGCGAAACCGAGATTTTGAAGCTTGGAGTCGGATCAGCTTGTTCTAGTGCCTGATTCACATTTAAACGATTGCCAGACACTGTTTTACCTTGTAGTGCTTCATTCTGGTCACCGCTATTCATTAGCAACTCTTTGAGTTCAAGCGCTGTTAAATCAGGATTAATCGATAGCACTAATGCTGCGGCACCCGCAACATGTGGTGTTGCCATTGAAGTACCCGAATAACTAGCATAACCATTGCCCGGTACCGTTGATAAAATAGCACTACCCGGTGCACCTAAATCAACACTGGTTAAACCCCATTGTGAAAAGCTAGACATGTTATCTCTGCTATCAGTGCTGGCAACAGATAATACGCTGTCGTGCTCGTAGTTTGACGGATAGTGAGGGTTTTGGTCATTATCAACCGCATCGTTACCCGCAGCAGCAACGAATAAGATATCAGCTTGTTCACTCGCTGTGATAGCATCCGCTAGAGCTTGGCTAAAGCCACCACCGCCCCAACTGTTATTTAGAACACGTAAATTTACGCCTTGATTCTTAAGATCAACCATGTAATCAATACATTTAATAGCGTCAGAAGTGGAACCGGTACCATCTGCACTTAAAAATTTACAACCTACAATCGATACTTCGTGGTTAACACCTACAATACCCGTGCTGTTATTACCTGACGCGCCAATTGTACCCGATACGTGAGTACCATGGCCTTGGTCATCCATTGGATCACCAGAGTCAGTGATAGCATTAATACCGTGAACGTCATCAACATAACCATTACCGTCGTTATCGATGCCATCTCCTGGAATTTCGCCTGGGTTGATCCATGCATTATCAGCTAAGTCTTCATGGCTGTAATCAACACCCGTGTCAATCACACCAACAACAACATCGCGACTACCTGTTGAGATAGACCATGCTTCAAGCGCATCGATGTCAGCATCATCTACACCACCTGTCTGACCTTCATTGTGTAACCCCCACAATGATGAAAAATCTGGATCATTAGGCGCACTTGCAATTGAGACTCGATAATCTGGTTCTACATATTCTATGGCGGCATGAGTTTGTAGACGCTTGATAGCTTCTTTTGTACTCATTCCTGCAATTTTAAACTTAGCTAAACGGCCAGATAAAATCGCTGAGTAATTATCATCAACACCATCTTTATTCATATCGCTGATTGTGGCTCTGACTAAGCTACGAGCATGAGCACGCATTGCTGCAGAAGTGCCCTTTTTATACATAACGAGTACAGAATCTTCACTTGCACCGACGAGAGTTGTTTTTGCTGGTGTGCTGATTTGCGCAGCACCTATACAAGGTAATAAGGCGAGGCTTAATACAGATAATTTAGTTTTCATATTTACTATCCATAATTAGTAATACTGACCGAATCAACATGATTCGACCACCAAAGCTCATTACTTCTGAAAATGATTATCACGCGGCATACCCCATAAATGGCGAATTGCAGATAACAGGCAAGGAAAAAAATTAAACAGGCAGCAAATCCATTCTTTTTTACCAATTTAGATTCTAAATTCAGATAAAAATCAGCCTTTTTCGTGACAAATGGAGCGTCAATTACCCGAGGTTATTTATCAAACTTTTTTACTGCTTTGTAATAATTCCTCATATCAAAACCTGATTAGATAATTATAAGATCATGAAAATAAAGAATTAATTAAAACCACAAAAACTGCTGATTTTATATTATTCCATATCTGTCTAAAGTGATTTTCTGTTAATTGCTTTATCTTTTCAGTGCATTTAACAATTTTGCTTCATTCACTTCTGATTGTTAGCGAACACTTGAATATCACGCAATTTAATCCGGCAAGGCATGCCGGTACATGGCCCTAAAAGCAAAAATAATATTTTATGGCTTTGATTAATAATAATTTAAAGGAAATAATCATGAAGTTAAGAAAGTCTCTTCTTACCTGTGCAATCACCTTTGCACTCGGTTCAAGCTTTGCTGCTAACGCAAATACTGATGACAAAGCGCAGTCTAGCTCTGAGCTTGCTACTCAGGTAACAACTTTAGGTGTTAGCAACTCAATTATTCTAGATCAAGTATCTGTAACAGGTGTGGGTAATGAAGCAGTTATTACCCAGCAAGGCACTGGACAACGTGCAGAAACCGTCAGTATTGGTGACGGCAATATGGTTCAAGTTAACCAAGCACAAACATCTAACTTATCACTTATTTATAATACAGGTGATTTCAATGATGTTGCTCATACTCAGAATGGCACAATGAATGGCGCACTGTCTGAAACAGTAGGTAACGACAACGCTATTCGTGTTGAACAACAAGGTGCTGGCTTCTTTGGTATTAATAATGAAGCTATTAACACAGTTACAGGTGATGAAAATACAATTACTGTAACCCAAGGTGATGGGGGCCACTGGTTCTACAACTTCGATTTAGAAGGTAATAGCAACACAGTAAGCTCTGAGCAAGTTGGTTTATTAAATGAAGCTACATTTAATACTGTCATTGGTGATGACAACACGATTGAAGTAGCTCAAGAAGGCTTATTCAACGCCTTTACGTCAGATGAAATTGTCGGTAATGGCAACGACATTACAATTGACCAGACCGGTGCGTTTAACAGTGCAACATTAACTTCTGTTCGTGGTGATTACAACGAAGTTGAACTTGAGCAAGATGGCGACTCAAACTCTGCGTTAATTGCTGAAGTTACAGGTAATGATAACGAAGTTAAATCAGACCAAGAAGGCAACAGCAATAGCTTTGAATCAGCGGTATTAATTGGTGACGGCAATACGTTACTTGTTAATCAAAAGCAAGATGGGAATACTGCAGGCTTAGATGCAATTGGCAACGATAACGAGCTAACGGCATTCCAAAATGGTAACGGCAATGATGTATACCTTGGTGCAATTGGCAATGATAATGAATTTGTTGCAAACCAAATTGGTGATGCAAACAGTGCACATATTGCTAACTTCAATGGCAACGATAATAACGTTGATATTGCACAAGCAGGTGATGAAAACACGGTACTGGTTCAGTCTTCTTATCCAGATACATCGCTATCTTCAAATGATAATGATATTGCGATTAACCAAGAAGGTAATCTAAATGAAGCCGCACTAACGTTTGCAAGTGTGCTTGATAGCAACAATAACCAGGTTGCTTTCACACAAGTTGGTGAACTGAATGCGATTGACCTTATCATGGAAGGAAGTAGCAATTCAGTTGATATTAGCCAAACTGGTTCTGAAAACTTTGTTGCAGGCATTGGTGAAGGCGCATTCTTGTTAGGTGGTGAAGGTAATTCACTGGTCGTTGTCCAAGAAGGTAATGCTAACCTTGTAGAAGGCTCAATGATTGGCTCTAACAGCACGGTCGTTATCACTCAGCTAGGTGATGGCAATATCGCGACTGTAACCCAAGAATAATCATATTTAGGGGGAGCCTTGCTCCCTCATTTCGCTATGAAATTAAATAACTTTCTCCGCATATGTTGTATCTTGCTTGCAGCTCAAAGTGCTGCTAGTTATGGCGAAGATCTCGAAATTGATGGTTTAGTACTCGATAGAAGCATTAGCCGATTTGGCCATCAATTTTATTTTGAGTTTGCCAATCTTTGGCGCGACTTACCTTCAACAGCTGGCTTTAATATCGAAATAAAAGAAACGGTATTACCTCGAGCGGGTACTCGCCTTGTTTTAAGAATGAACAACCAAATTGTGTACGTTACCTACCTAGGGCGTCGTTTAGAGCCATTAGATGAGCGTGTTAAACAAGCCATGTATAGCGTAATGGATGCAATGGCGCGTAACAAAATGCAGCAATCATCACCTGATATGGCAAAAAATGGATTGTAAAATGAAATACTTAACAACACTAATAATAATACTCTGCCCCCTCTACAGTTGGGCAACTGAACTCGTTTATACCCCTATAAATCCAAGTTTTGGTGGCAGTCCACTCAATGGCAGCATGCTGCTTAATAAAGCGCAATCCCAGAATAAACATAAAGCGCCAACAATCGAACAAACTTATGGTGAAAAATTTCAAGACTCATTAGAGCGTACCTATTTAAATCGCATGGTTCGTGAGATCACCGATATGGCGTTTGGTGATGAAATCGACGACAGTATTTTTAACGGTGACTCTATCTTCATGACAGGTGATTATGAAATTCAGATCATTACCAGTACTAGCGATTCTATTACTGTAAGAATAACAAATACTTCTGATGGAACAATTACAGTTATTGAAGTACCGAGGTTTGGATAATGAGAAGTTTAATCTTAACCACACTAATCGTAATTTTGTCGGGTTGTTCATCAATGGGCAATTTAATTCCACCGACAAAGCAACTCGCAAGTACACTAGAGCCAACAGAAACCTTTAAGGCATTGCAAGCACTTCCACAACCAGTGGGCAGCATTCCTGTTTCTGTGTATTCATTTCGCGACCAAACTGGGCAATACAAACCTCAAGCTAATGTCAGTTCGTTTTCTACCGCAGTGACCCAAGGCGCAAACTCTATTTTAGTGCAAGCATTACATGAATCAGATTGGTTTATTCCGGTAGAACGTGAAGGTCTACAAAATATTTTGACTGAGCGTAAAATTATTCGTGCCGCGCAAGCCGAAAACGACAAACTGCCTGAACTGCCACCGCTTACGACTGCAAAAATAATCTTAGAAGGCGGTATCATCAGCTACGATACTAATATTAAAACGGGCGGTATTGGGATGGAATACTTCGGGATTGGCGCATCAGAGTTATACCGTGAGGATGCAATCTCAATTTATTTACGCGCTGTCGATGTTCGCACAGGCCAAGTTTTGCTATCCGTTGCGACAAGCAAAAAAGTGCTCAGTCAAGAAATGCGCGCAGGGTTCTTTCGCTATGTCAGTTACAAGCGTTTAGCTGAAGCAGAAGCCGGTTTTACCGACAACGAGCCTATGAGCATCTGCGTAACTCAAGCAATAGAAAAAGCATTAAGTGATCTTGTACTAAAAGGTATTAACAAAGGTATTTGGGCTGCAAAAGCGGTCTAATTTAATGAGTTAATTACTGTGGCGCTGAACATCACAGCGCCCAATTTGAACTTTCTGCTTAATTATCCATCGAAATAAATACTTATAGCATTCAGTCAATTAAGTTTTATTTATGAAATGGATTACTTTCTCCAAATGCGCTTATTCTCTTATTGTTTTAGCCGCACTGATTACCCTAGTCATCACAATTGATAATTTTGACAGTTCAAAAAGTCTGCCAACTGGCTTTGTTTTATGGGGTATTTCGCCCTATTTATTAATGGCGTGGGTGGTTGAACACAGTAAAACAAGAGTGACACAAATTGCCACGTTTATTGTCACTATTATGTGTGTCTTATTTGGTACTGTGACCTTAGGTTCAATCTATTTTTCTCATGATGCACAATCAGTACTAGTGTTTCTTTTTGCGCCATTATGGCAATGGCTAGGATTATTAATACTCTGTATTCCACTGTATTTTATGAATAAGCTCAGATCTAAATCGAACAGAGGCTCGAATAATGGAAGCTAAACGGAAACACGATTTTGAAGGCTACTCGCTCGAAGCTGGATTTTTAAGCATCGAGCAAGTGGCTGAAATAGTTGCAGAAATAGAGCAACTACCTTCTCATCAGCCAAAACATGGTTTGCGTCATGCTGATAAAAAGTTAGCAACAGTAGCAAAGCTAATAAAAGTGCCCTACTTACAACAAAAAGCCGCGCAATTTTTATCGCCGAATGCGCAGGTTGTGAGGGTTATTTTATTCGACAAAAACCCCGATAAAAATTGGCTTGTTCCTTGGCACTAAGACCGAACTATCGCAGTTAATCAACAACACGATCTAACTGGCTGGAAATTTTGGTCTATTAAAGATGGGCAGCATCATGTACAGCCACCTCGAGAGTTACTAGATAATATGGTCACCCTACGTATTCACCTTGACAATACTACGGCTGAAAATGGCTGCTTAAAAGTTATCCCTAACAGCTATCGAAATGGGATTTTATCTAAAGCAGAGATAGACGAATATGTTGCTAATAAAAAAGCCATTGAGTGTATTGCACAGGCAGGAGATTTATTAGTAATGAAGCCCCTACTTCTGCACAGCTCAAGTAAAGCATTAAAGCCAACACACCGTCGAGTACTACATATCGAATACTCTGATCAAACACTACCACTGGGATTAAACTGGCTATAGTTTGTCACTGTGTATTTTGTAAAGACAAACTCACTGCCATGTAGCTTTGTGCCCAGTTAGCTAGTTCTACGCGATTACGTGATGATGTTTTCTTAAATGCGCTGTAAAGATGGGTTTTAACCGTATGATCGCTGATGTTTAAACGCTCTGCGATATCTCGATTACTCGCGCCTTGTGCAAGTAGATGAATCACTGATTTCTCGCGTTTAGTTAGTAAGCTGAGATCAATATCGTTATTTACCGAATCATTACTGGCACTAAATTGACTTCGAGACATAGCATAAAGCATGTGATTAAAGGTTGTAGAAATACTTTTACGACTAAAAAATAACTCACCATTGATCACTCTCACAAGCCCTGAAAAAATATCTTCAGGTGATTGCTCGGCAAAAAACACGCCTTTAATGCCATTTAAAAGTAGGTTCTTTTCACAGATGGCGTCAGCATCTGCATTAAAAATAACCACTGAGTTTTGCTTAGCAAGTTGTACTAATTCTGCTGGTAATAGGTCTTTCCAATCGGTGTTAGTGCTATCTATCAGATAAAGATCAAATTCGTCGCGCATCGCATCTTGGGGTAAGCTTGTATCTACTTTGACGCGGACAAAGAATGCATCAAGCATCTTGATTAAATATTGATAGCTTTGACTACGGTTTTGCAGTTTTGGTTGTGCTTTTAGAAAAACAGAAGTTGGTTGAATCATCTCATTTCTTCCTTGAAACATTTTATTCACAATACCCAATTTGGATACATGATTCAACCATTTATAATCCTTTATTTTAGTAATTTACAACATCACCAATCCATTTGGATGGCCAGACGCGCAAGTTAACAAATTGTAAATAACCATACTCAAATCTCCCCTTTTACAGTGAGTCATTGAGTAGTTTATAAAAACGTGATGTTACACCGTTCGTCCAACCAAACCCTTGTTGTACTGTGTATTCACCGCCACCAGCACGACTTACCAATTCACATACATTGTATTTTTCAAGAAGACACTTATCCTCAGCAAAACGCATTTCGATCATACTCAACCAATTTTTCATGACAGCTTCGGCTTCGCTGATAAAGCCATAGTCGAGCAAACCCTTAACAGCAAACCATTGCAGAGGTGCCCAGCCATTAGGGCTATCCCACTGCTGAGGAGTATTAGATAATGTTGTAACTAACCCTCCAGGTTTTAAAAAGTCACTCATTAGTTTAGTTTTTACTTGCTGAGCTTGCTGCTCAGATGCAGCACCGACAAATAAAGGTACAGCCATTGCCATAGAATCAATGGGACTTTGCTTATTTAAACGAATATTAAAGTCTCTATAAACGCCTTTATCATTGTCCCAACAATATTGATTAATTGCTTCTAGTCTAAATAATGCCAATTCAGCAATTGCTCGACTTTTATGCTCTTTGTTAATTAAGCTGTAAAACCTTTCTAAGGTCTTTTCGAGGTTATAAACTAAACAATTTAAATCAATAGGTACTATATTTGTTGTTTCAATACTCTTCAAATCACTTGGCTCACTGAGCCAGCGACTGCTGAAATCCCACCCTGATTCACAGGCAGCACGAATATTCTGAAAGTAACTCAACTGCTGATCAGCTGAAAGATTTTGCGCATCATGCAAATCTTCTTTCAACGACTCTGGTCGTGGCGAGCGGGCGCTATCCCAATATCGATTTAAAATAGCCCCATCAGACATTTTAACGACACGCTTAGTAGCTTGTTTATCGTCAACTAACTCTTCACACCCTTTCATCCAAAACTGATATTCAGCTTCTAATGCCGCTATCGCATTTTCTAGCCAAGAAAAGTCTTTGCGTTGCTCATATTTAGCCTCCCATAATAGCGTGACCATCAAAGCTAAAACGGGCGGCTGAGACCGAGAGCTGTAATAAACTCTATTTCCATTTGGAATGCAGCCATTGCGCTTTTGCAAGTCAATAAAATTATTAACCATGGCTTCAATGGTTGCCAGGTCGCCTATGTCCTCAAGGCCTAATGCTGTAAAGTAACTATCCCAGTAGTAAATTTCTTGAAAACGTCCACCAGGAACAATGTAGTCAAACTGTAGAGGCATCAAAGAGCTTGATAAATCACTATCGGCACTGCGATGCAGGTGCGGCCATAGATCGAGTATATACTGGTTTACCGATGTCGTATTGAGTTTCGCCATTGGTATAGCTTGGTTGGCGAATGAAAAGTGCGACATAACAAACTCACGAAGCTTTTCACCTTGCAGAGGACCTACTAATTGGTATAACTCACTCGCACTCTGCCAAGATAAATTGGGGACTGCATCTGCAAATGTTTTAGAATCAGCAAAAATTTCTGCCATTTGCACATCTTTAAATAGCTGGCTATTAACAAAGTTCATAATCATTCCTTAATTGCCTGACGTGTCAGACCATTTTCTAAAACAAGCGTCGCTTTTTTAAACGCCGAAACACTTACTAACAACAGGACTATTGGCAGCAAAGTTAAATAAAAGGCGTGCTGGCCACTAAACTTATCGAACACAAAGCCCGTAATTATTGAACCCGTGGTGCCCCCTAAAGCCGAGAAAACAACGATTAAGCCAGTCATCGCAGCATGTTTATGCTTTTCTAAAGAACTCAGCATGACTGAGTTGAGTAAAGGGTAAATAGGTGCCATAAAAAAACCGACTAGAGGCAACATATATGCCGCAAAAGGCACATCAAAAATATTTTTTACTTGGCTGCCATCAACATCATGAGTAAGAGGTAAAACAAGTAAAATCAACAGCCCCATTGTAATCAGGCAAGTCAATAACATCTTGAACCAACTAATAAACCTAAGTACTTGCCCAGCAACCAAACGGCCAAGCGCTAACGCTGCAGCAAATAAACTAGCGAGCTGAATACTGACATCAACGGGGAGTTTTAAAACTTGATTGTTAAAGGTAGGCAGCCAGGTACCCACTCCTTGTTCAATTAAAACGTATAAAAAAGCACTAACTACAAAAATAAGCACTAAGGGTTGGTATGTTAATTTCAGCATATCTAAGAAAGCGTCTACTTGTGACTGTTTCTGGTTATGTAACTCAGGAGATTTAATTGGCGCTGTTAAAACAGTAAAGGTAGTCACTAAGACGATCGCTGCTAGCATGTAATATACATTCAACCATTCGTTACTTTGGGGGTTATTAGCATCGATGAATAATGCAAAGATCCAGTAACCCGATAACACCCCAAGCATAAACACCCCTTCAATAGTGTTTAGCAAAGACGAATGTTTGTTCGCGTTATCAGAAAGTTGACCAATAATTGAGTAAACAGAGATTTTCACTACAGCGAAGCTACAACCAATTGCAGCAAATAATGCTTTTAGCACCCAAAATTCAGCAATGCTTGGCACCAATAAACAAAGAGCCGACACTAACAATAATGCACAGAGCATCGCGATTTTGTAGCCTATTCTTGGAATGAATGAAGCGACTAAAAAAGACATAATGGCAATGCTCAAATCCTTAAATCCCTCTAAAACAGAGGCATCCGTCTTGCTAACATCCAGGCTATTAATTGCTTGTAAAATAACAGTGCCTACACTATTGAGCATAATTGCAAATACAAAATAGCTGCTTGCTAACGCTATGGTAATTCTTAATGAAGCCATTTAACTATACCGAAAGTAATTTTTACTCAGTCTAGTTGAGTGGAATTTCTTTTGCAAACGTTTGCAATAACAAAATACACAATTTGTTCACAAAAAACCGAGCTCTATTTGCTAGATTGTCGATTTATCAATTCAATTTCAACAACTTGGGAGTTAACTTTTTGGCCTGCGAGTTGTGCAAGTAGTTTTTCAACCAAAATAATAGAGGCGCGCTGGGTATTTTGCTTAATAGTTGAAAGTGATGGATGGCTAATATCAGCCATAGAAATGTCATCAAATCCGATAAGACCAACATCATTTGGTATACTGATGTAGCGTTCTTTAAGGGCCTTCATAGCGCCAAGAGCGACCATATCACTACATGCCATAATCCCATCGAAACAAAGCCCCTTATCTACCAGTAACTGATTTATACCCTGATAGGCAGCTTTACTCGTGATATCGATAGACAGTACATTTGGTGTGGCTTTTGCCTTTGAAACTGCATCTAAGTAGCCTCTGTAGCGCTCACCAATTTCTGCGTGAGCAGGATCGCCCAAAAACAACACATTTTTTGCACCGTGCTCAAGTAAGCGTTCAGTGGCTAAACGGCCTCCCAAGTAATTATCACTACCAACTATAGGGTAATTACTTTCTGTTTTTGGATCTCCCCAAACAACCAATGGAACACCCGCATTTGCAGCTGCCTCAATATTCGCCTGGCTTTTACCTTGTCCGACAACAATCAAACCATCAGCCCGACGGCTGTTGATGAAATAATTGACCCAATCATCACTTGCCATAAATGAGTTAGAAAGTAAAAGTTCGAGGCCATGCTTATTCAGTGCAAGGTTAATTTCGCCAACAAGTTTCAGTAAAAAAGGGTCATTAATTGATTGTTCTGTGTCACCATCAAGATTGATCATCACAGCAATCACATTGGTTTTTTGCGTTCTAAGACGGCTTGCAGCAGTATTCAGACTAAAGTTGTGTTTCTTCGCTAAACGCTGAAGCTTCTGCCTAGTTTCTAGTTTAATCAAAGGGTTATCATTAAGTGCTCTTGACACTGTCGAGGTAGATACACCTGCTAATTTAGCAAGATCAACTAGTTTTAATTTTTTATCGTTCATGGCAGTAACACAGTAATCCTTAAACTGGGATAACAATATAGCATTTTTTTAAACAAACAACTGCTTAAAATTTTTTATTAAAAATCAATAACAAAACCAAGTTAACTGGAAGAAACCAAGAAAATTGTGAAAAACAGTTACAAAATTGTTTGCAAACGTTTGCATAAACTTCTATGGTTTAAATAGGCAAAGCATTAACAATTTTTTAAAATCTTGTTATGCAGTGTACTTAACAACAGATTAGTGGGAAAAAACTATGGCAACAAAACACACACGAACTGCAATTGCATCCGCAATTCTTTTAGCAATGTCAGGCCAAACTGCTTTTGCTGAAGAGCAGACACAACAGGCAGCAGAAGAAAAAGTAGAACGCATTATTGTATCTGGTACACCAGGTGGTGTAGGTGTTCGCAAAATTGACGCCGGTTATGCCGTGACGAATATTGATGCTGACCAAATTGTTAAACTTTCACCTAAAAGCACCGCGGACTTGTTTAAAGCTGTACCTGGTGTTTGGGTAGAAAGCTCTGGTGGTGAATCAGGCGCGAACGTATTTGTACGTGGCTTTCCGGGTGGTGGTGATGCACCATTTTTAACAATTAGCATTGATGGCTCTCCTATCTACCCTGCTCCGACGCTCTCATTTTTAGAAAACTCTTCTATTTTCCGTCTTGATGAAACAATTGAGACAATGGAAGCACTTCGCGGTGGCCCTAACCCAGTTGTTTCAAACGGTCAGCCCGGTTTAACAACAAACTTCCGCTTAAAGCGCGGTAGCGAAGATACCGAAGCTATTTTTAAGTACACAACATCTGATTATGACCTACAACGTATTGATGCGATGGTAAGTGGTGAAATTTCTGAAGATTTTTACTACATGGTAGGTGGTTACGTTAAGAGTTCACCTGGTATTCGTGACGCAGGTTTTACCTCAGAAAAAGGCAATCAATTTACGATTAACCTTACAAAGGTGCTAGACAATGGCACCATCAACTTATACAGCCGTCATACCGATGATCACGGTGCGTGGTACTTACCTACGCCTTTAAATGTTGAAGGTATTGATGCTGGCTACACACAACTTGGCACTCTAAATCGTCAAGCAACTATATATACTGGCCCTAACAATGATGAACATCAAATTGACTTAGGTGAAGGGCGCGGTTGGAAAGGTCATGTGTCTGGCGGTAGCATCAAGCTTGAATTTGATAATGGCTGGCAGTTTGTAGATCGCTTTAACTTTACTAAAGGTGATGCAAATACCTACGGCCTTGTTCCAGCAGGCTCTGCAACAACATTGGGTGAAGTAGCAACTAATGGTGAAACCGCAGCAGGTGCAGCAACAGGCACTGTTTATGATGCAGGTACACCAGTACAACAACTTGGCCGTTGGGTTGTATTAAAAGAAATTAGTTCATTCACTAATGATCTTGCCTTTTCTAAAGACTTTGGTGACCTGTCTGCCGCATTCGGTTATTACACAGCAAGCACATCTGCAAACGACTGGTGGAGCTTAGGAAACGCTGCTTATCATGTACTTGAAGCAGGCGGTGAGATGTTAAATGACATTGAGTGTAATGCAAGTACTGAAGGTTGTGCATGGAACTACGATATTAACTCGACAGGTGATGCACGCACCAATGCGTTTTACTCAACAGCTCAGTATAAAATCAATGATGCATTCACACTTGATGCAGGTATTCGTTTTGAAAATCACGAAGTAGAATACACGGTAGATGAAGGCCTAGATGGTGTTATTACTAAATCTATCCAGTACGATGAAAGCAAAACATCATGGACAACAGGTATTAACTACTCAATTAATGATGATATGGGTGTATTTGCACGTGTTAACCGTGGTTATAAAATGCCTTATTTCGATGATTTTCGTGATAACTACGGCGCTTACCAAGGCGGCGAAAAGTTAATCAAAGAAGTGACACAGGCTGAATTCGGTTACAAGCTTTTGACCGATAGCACTGATTTTTATGCCACTTTATTCACGAATGAAGTAAAAGGTGACACTTTTGTTCGTCGTCCAGGCGCCCCTGCTGAAATTTTAACAAATGAAGCATACGGTATTGAGCTTGATTATAACTATAACCACGAATCTGGTTTCTCAGTTAACTTAAACTCAACACTGCAAGAAACTGAGATCACAGAAAGCCCGACCAACGAAGGCAACGAAAGCCAACGTCAGCCAAAATGGCAAGTACGTGTTACACCGAGCTATGACTTTGAAGTCAGCGGCATGTATGCAACTCTATACGGCACAATTTCAGCAGTTGATGATCGTTGGGGCGACAACGAAAATACTGTTACATTAGAAGGCTATGAAAAAGTTGACCTAGGTTTAATTGTTGAGCCTATGGAAGGTATTAAAATACAGTTAGCTATTGATAACTTAACTGATGAACAAGGCATTACCGAAGGTGATCCTCGTAATGCTGATGCACCAAATGGCCGTTATATTATGCCTCGCACCACGCGTTTAAGCGTAAGTTATGAGTTTTAAACTCTCCTAAAATCCCTTGGTTGTAAGTCAATCAATACCCAAGCCACAGTGTTTTACAACCTGTGGCTTTTTTGTATTTATACTTCCAAAAAAAGCTTATTAATTAAGTCTTTCTCTTGTTCATTAAGTTGTTCTTGCAAAGCTCTAATAAAATCCATTGACGTTGCTGGTCGATTAGGAAATGCATATTTTTGCCATACTGATTTTAAAGCAGCCACAATCACAGCATCGCCAATTTCATTTCTAAGTTTTGCAAATACAAGAGTAGCTTTGGAATACTGATCGTAACTTTTTGATGAGTCTACCAACGCTTGCTTTGTCGAAATATCTAGCCGAGAAGCTTGTTGATATCGCAGAGTTTCATATTTGACTAATGCATCGACAGCCTTTTTTCCGTATCGTTTTTCAATCACCACAAGCTCTATATATTTAGCTAATGATTCAATCAAAAAAGCGCTATCTTCAGGAACACTATTGCCAATATCATGACCAAACCATTGATGAGCCGTTTCATGTACTGCACGGCGGTAGCGTTGATCAAAACCTGCGCCTTCACTTGGTTTAGCTCTAAAACCGACCTTATTATCAATCAACATGATTTCAGGTAATGCATACCCTGTCCCACCAAATCCTGTTGCGTCGATCAAACTGAGCTTTGAACCTTTGTACGCATTAAGATTATTATTAAACCAAAAAAGCGTGTCACTCATAGCTTGTAAGTTAACTTTTACGGCATCTTTATTAGCTTCTGTTGCACTTGATTTAGTAAAAACCTGTAACTTCACACCCTCATAAATTAACTCAGTTGCTGCAAATGGAAATGACAACCAAGCAGGTAAGTTGTTAATTGGCACTGTCGTCTGAAATTTAAAAACGGCTCTTTGCCCTTCAACAATATGCGCTATTTTCTTCCCCTGTGAAACGACCTGATAACCTACGGCGGTGGTAACTTTGCTTTTCATGGTGATACGTTCATAGTTATATGGTACTTGGTATGTTGCATTAAAAAGCTTTGAAGGCGGTGTTTTAACATAGAGTGGAAGCCCATAATCTAACCTTAACTGCTCGTCATCTAATTCATAGTTTCTTTGATACCCAAGCGTCGGTAATAGCGGAACTGAACGAATATAACTAAATTCAGGCGTTATGATTTGATGCCCTTGTGTAGGCCATAACTTGGCTTGCTTTACTACAAATTGCGTTTTAAGTTGCCTTGTTTCGAATGGCTGAAGTGCGGATTTAAACTCGTAAATAGCTTGGTTCATTGATGGATAAAATGCGACTTGCTCAGCTCCTTCTATTTTAATATCTGCCCATTGATAGAAGCCTGCACGACCTATCAATACCTGTTTTATTGGTTTTTTGTGAGGGTTAGTAAATGAGTAGGTTAAGTTAAATTGGGCTGACTGCTTATAAGGATAGAAATCTATTTCTGCATCGATATGACTCACTTTTGGCTGAGCTTTATGTTTCCAATCAGCAAACATTTTTTCATAATTTGCTTTAAATATTTCTCGTTTATAAGAGTTACTTAATGGCTTTTCTGAAATTAAATTAGTATGTAGCTGCCAAAATAAATTGATAGCCAAAACTGCAGATATTAACAGCCAAGCATCTTTATTTTTAAGTGCCCTACTGCCCATTCCTGTCCCGCGGTGATTAAAAGCCTGACTAACAAGCACAACACTAAGTAATAATACTAGCCACGCGCGGACATAAGGCCAGTAACTACTTAAACTTGCTCGATATCCCCAAAATTCATTAGCCGGCTGCAATGGTGTCCAAGCTACACTCCAAAACGTGTGTGTTAGCCCCAAATAAGTCATTACTGGGGTAAATTTAAGTAACAAAATGGCAAACACCACTAAAGAAGCAACAAGCTCTGAGCGCAATAAATTAAAAATACATACAAATATCGAAGCAATAATAGCTAGCGGCAGTCCCATTAAAGCTAAGGTATAAATAGCGTGATAAGCGTCAAGGTCACTGCCAATAAAAAGTTCAGCTAACGATGCACCAACAAAACCTATTAACGAAAAAACAAACACCAAACTCACTATTGCCAATAATTGGCTATGCAAAATCGAAGCAGTCTTAATAGGCGCTGCCGCAATTATCTCTGCTATTTTATAGTGCCTAGCATGACAACTAAGTTGCCAACTCCATAGAGCCATCAGTAAACAACCGAGCAATATATACATATCAAAGGCATATTGATTAACAGCATCAATGCTAGTTGCTTTAATAACACTCATTGGTTCTGCATACTGAGAAGAAGATGCAACACTATTGAACACTAACCCTAGCCATAAAAGTAACAGAATAAGAGTTATAGGTTGTTTTAATATATTTAAAATTGCAGCTTTATATAGCTCGAATAGAATCGAGCTTTGACGAAATGTAGGCTTTACCGTTTGAAATTGAGTGTAAGGCCTAAGGTCAGACTCAATACATTGTTGTTTGGGTTGCTTTGTCCTTGCATATACTTGGGGGTGCGAGCCAACAGCATGAGTAAAAATAACAATTGCTAGAGTAAAACAAATAAAGCGATTAGTATAAAAAGGCGTATTTTGCGACTCGCTAAAACTTGCTATTACCGTTGTATAAGCAAATGGGTCTAACCAAATAAATAGCTGATAAAACGTTTCGTTTAGTACGCTACTTCCTGCCAAAATTGGATTACCCGTTATACTCGCAGCGAACAAGTAAGCAATCCAAACACTTGCAAAAGCGGCGTAGCTAATCATTGAGCTTCGAAACCTTTGACAAAGCCAAAATGCCAAAGCAATAAGTAAAAAACAGTTTATGAGTAGAACAAAACCACTATAAAAAACTGTATAACCAAGTATTTGCCAACTAAATCCATTATTTTGAAAATGTACGTAACTCATAACCAACGTACTGCTTAATGAAACCATCATTAATAGACTTACAAAACCACCTATTCGAATATAGTTTTTTTGTTTTGAACTTACTGATGCAACAGCAATAATTTCGTCCATATGAAAGAGGTGGTCACGTAAGAAAATTGCTGGCGATAATGCTCCAACCAATAAAGCCAATTGCATCATGTGTAATGACACTAAATGCAATTGATAGTGCTGTAATGGGTCAACATTACTTGTTGCAAGCCCTGAAGAAAGTGAAAATGCAAAACTTGGCGCAATAAGCAAGCATACCCAAACTAATGGTTGACGAAAAAGATACTTTAACTCATTGATTATTAGCATAATTCACCTCTTCGAGATTTTAGTTCAAAGAAGTACTTATCTTGTAATGATTCTGCAGCCAAAACAGCCCCTGTAGTTGGGCGCTCTGCGGCATAAACTCGAAAGACGGGCTCACCATATCGATAACTTTGGCTCAGTACTAAAGCGTCTTTGGGCAGTGCGCGTGGCAAAGCTTTTAATACCCATACTTTACCTTTGAGTTGGTTTACTAAGGTATCGATATGGCCACTTTGGATCAGTTGACCACCTTTAATCATCGCCACAAAGTGACATTGGTTTTCTATGTCTTCCACAATGTGTGTTGAAAGCAAAATCAGTCGATTCTTACTCATTGAAACTAATAAGTTATTGAGACTCTCTCGCTCTGCCGGGTCAAGCCCAGCAGTAGGCTCATCTAAAATGATTAATTTAGGATCACCCAACAATGCTTGAGCAATACCAAAGCGTTGTTTCATTCCCCCAGAAAAGTGACTGACTCTTTTATTTGCATGCTGAGTTAAGTTTAATGCAGTAAGCAGGTCATCAATCTGTTGCTTTGTCTTTTTAGATTCAAGCCCTTTTAATATGGCGATGTGTTCAAGTAATGCTCTACATCCCATATGTGGGTAAACACCAAATTGTTGTGGTAGATAACCAAGTTGCTTACGTAACTTGTCAGGGTCTTTTAATATATCTAAGCCACTAAACTGTATACGGCCAGAATTAATAGTTTGCAGGCATGCAAGAGTTCTCATCAAACTAGACTTGCCAGCGCCATTTGGCCCCAGCAACCCTACCATGCCGCTGGGTAACTCAATGGTTATATCGTTAAGTGCTTGAGTTCCATCAGGGTATGTTTTCGAAATATGCTCAAGTGTTAGCATTTATTGGCTCCTTAATTAGCACAAATCTAGATTAAGGAATGGCAAAGCTCGCTGCTACGAAGTAATGATCAATGAGTCAAGTTTGATGATGAAAGCAAAAATTCTTATTTCGTCATCAAAAAAAGAACTTTCATCAAAATGTGGATGAATAAAGAAATAAAAACGTTAAGCTAAATCCATTATAACGCTTAAACAATGTATTACTCCCTCAGTTTCCACATTATTTAGAAATTAGGGTAATATATAAATGTTCGAAAAAACAACAGTGTACGTTGCAAAAATAAAAACTGAACGGAGTAGATTTTGCTGGCAGCTATTAGCTATCTATCATCACCTAAAAACACAAAAAACATGGTTGCTCTACTACCATTAATCGCTGCGATACTACTTGAAAGTCATGTTCGCTATCTTTCGCTGAGAATTGATTCACCCAGTACTTATCTAACAGTAAATTTACAGCTAATATTTGAGTGTATCCCTTTCTTAATCGCTCACTGGATGGCATCACAGCATTCTTCAAAGCAGGCTTCAATATGGTGGTTATCTGGGTTTATTGGTTACCCAATACTCATTTATCTGTTAAGCAACAGCTTGCCACTTTATGATAAATGGCACTACTTACAAGAGCAATGTTGGTTACTGTGCAGTCTAGCAAGTTTACTTTGGCTTTCATCCCAACGCTTTAAGAAGAACCAAAAATCCAAATTAACCAGTTGGATGAGCTCTTTGTTTACATTAAATAAAGTTGTTTTTGTTATATGTTTTGGCTGGGCCTTTGTCATGGCTGGCATACTCAACAGCCATAACGAACCTTTGCTAAATCAACCCTTTGCATTGATATTTGATACTCAAAAGCTACTTACAAACTATAATCAATTTATTTGGTATTTTTCTCAGCTTTTGGTCTACGCAATTATTGTACACGGCACTTTTTTATTTAATCGTTACATTTTAATACGTCAATTCTTAGCCAAGCATGGAGTGCTCATTTTTGTATCTGCATGCTTAATTAGCATGGTTGTTTTAACACCATTACTTGCCGCTATTGTGCTTACATTGCCTGTTAATGACTTACCTTCAAATGTTGCCAATCTAACTCCGGGAGGCAACCTAGACATTATCAATAAGTACAATTATCAGTTTATGTTTTTATTTTTAAGTATCTCTACACCCATTATCTTGGCGTTTGAACGCCAGCAGCACCACCATAAATTAGAAGAAATTGCCAAACAGCAAATAAAAACAGAACTAAAGCTACTGCAGCAGCAAATTAATCCGCACTTTTTATTTAATACTTTAAATAACTTATATGCACTTGCATTAACAAAATCAGAAAAGACACCTGAATTGGTATTACAGCTGGCTGACTTACTGAGATACACCGTCTATGAAGGGCAAAAACCATTTGTTCTACTCGAAAAAGAGCTAAATTACATTAAAAACTTTCTTGAACTTCACAAGATAAGGCATGCAAATAACTGTAGATTTAACCTAGCATGGCCTGAAACTAGTCACCCTCTTTATATAGCGCCACTGCTTCTTATTATTTTAATCGAAAACGCCATAAAGTACGGTGTTGAACACGCACAAGAAAACGCTGAAGTAACGATAAAACTATCCTTAAATGGCAACGCTTTAACGTTATATTGCGAAAATAGCATTCCTCGCAAAAACAATAATGATAATTCAGGCATGGGGCTAAACAATTTAAGGCGCCGTTTAGAGCTTCTATATCCAGAAAAACATACTTTATTGGTGCATAATCACAATGGACTTTGGCAAACCACCCTCTCTTTGGAACTATCAAATGATTAAAGCAATTATTGTTGATGATGAACCACTTGCTCATCAAGTAATTCTTCATCATTTAGAGTCGTATTCAGATATCAAAGTAGTTTCTCAGCATTTCAGCGCAAAAGATGCTTTGTACCAATTAGCAAAATCAACTATTGATGTCGTTTTTTTAGATATAAACATGCCAGAGTTGTCAGGGTTAGAACTCATTCAATCACTCGCTAACCCGCCTCAAATTATCATTGTGAGTGCTTATGAAGAATATGCACTCGCAGGTTACGAGCTAAATGTTACTGATTATTTACTCAAACCTGTATCTGCACAACGTTTACAGCAAGCAATAAATAAAGTCCGTGAACGTATTTCCCAAACGCCGAAAAGTAAAACAATCACCCTAAAAGTAGATCGCGAAAAACGCAAGCTTAGCTTAGATACAATTGAATACATTGAAGCGTATGGAAATTATGTAAAAGTGCACCAAGAAGACCAAACGATCCTCGCAACAACAACCCTAAAACAGATCTTAGAGCAGCTATTAGGCTCATTCACTCAAATCCATAAATCATACATAGTGAATAACAGCAAAGTCATAGCTGTTACGAACGAACATGTAGAGCTAGATACTGGTGATAAGATAAAAATTGGTAAATCATTTAAAGAACACAGCAAAGTATTACTTTAGAGACAACTTCTCAAGTGATCTACAAGTGTCTTATGCTGTGAGCTTGGCCAATGAACGCCTTCTGAAGAACATGGTGTTATTAATTCAAAGCAGTTAACGAAACAGCAGTTGTTGCTGTCAGCAACATTTTTAAACTCTTCCACTAACCGTTTTGCTTTTAGCTCTGCTCCTGCATAAATAGATTTATACGCGCCAACCTCATACACCGCTGGCGGGCTCAAAATTATTATTTTGGGTAATTCACGGTGCCGATAATAGTTTTTTATATCTAAAATAAGTGCTTCTAGTGCGTTGGCAATATCAACAACCGACAGCGCAAAACGGCGCTTTAAATCATTCGTGCCGAGCTGAATAACAATCACATCTAAATGATAAGCCGCTAGGTAAGGCTCTAGGTATTTAATGCCCAGTTTATCACCACTAAAAGGTGGGTCGTTCACCAGTGTACGATTGGGCTGGCCAGCTTCAATCACTTGGTAGCCGGCACCTAATTTAATACCCAGTAAACTAGGCCAGCGCTCATCGGCTGCAAAGCGTTTACCATCGACGGGCGAAATACCATAGGTGTTTGAATCACCAAAACATAAGATATTCATTAGAATGGATTCAGTGTGTAACCTTGCTGCTGCAACTGAGCATGCGCGGTCATTGCCGATAACGCCATTTGCACACCAGGAATAAGCTGTTGCTGTTTTACCTTCATGTGCGTTGCAGACTGTCCACACACATAAACAACGGTATTATGCGCTAACAATTGAGTGATCAATTGCTGATTTTTATTGTCACTGGCAAAGCGCTGTTTATAAAAACTGTTTTCCAGTACATCAACACTTGCGCCACCATGCACAACTAAAGCAAGTTGAATGTTCTCAGGCTTCACACCATGGGCTATATGCATATTAATAAACCGTGCTAATGAGTTCATTTTGTTATTCTGCGCCCCTTTTTCTGCCGCATCAGCTACATCAAATGCCACTTTGAAAACCGTTTGATCAGAGATTGGTGCATGGTTTGGCACATCATAATAAAAACCAAAACCTTTGATAGCAGGCTCAGCTTGCTCTGCATAACTAAACGAAGATAATAAGGCTAAAGATAAACCTAACAGTGTTGATTTCATAAAAGTTCCTGTTGTTTTTTACTCTAGCCTACCTTGTTTAAACCCGTTTAACTAGCATCAATATGTTGGTGCGCTTTAAAGGTCATGCCTAAGTAATTAAAGGTGTTTTTAAACATCTCGATAAACGCGTTAGGTGCCTGAGCAGCTCCTGCATTTGAGAGCAATGAAAACTGCTTTTCACGCAGTGTTCTCAGTTTTGGCCTGAGAGTTTCATCATCCATGTAATCAGTGATCCGGTCTAAAAATGCTTTAAACTGCGGTGTGGTGTTATACCAATACACTGGCGATGCCAGTACCCAGTGTTGATAATTCAACAGCGCTTCAAATACCGCATAAAAATCATCATTTTTATATTGCTTATCGTAGCAATAAGGCGAGATAACATAGTCATCTAGACATACCAGATCACCGCCATATTGGGCTTTATAATCATTAACTTGTAAGCTTGTGTTACCCGTTTTTCGTGCACTTGAATAAATAATTACCGTATTTGTTGTTGTTTTTTGTTGCATGACTATCACTCCTTTTTTATGATGTGTGCAGCGTAAAACCTCAAGCTAACTTTAGGTCAACACCTTGGAGCAAATTATGTCAGATAAAAAACTTATTGATGCAAACCTAGCGGTTGGCTTTGTGGCAAAACGCAGTGGCGTAAAAGTTTCGACCTTGCATTTTTATGAGTCAAAAGGGCTTATTCGCAGCTGGCGTAATAATGGTAACCAGCGCCGCTATAAACCCGATGTATTGCGCCGAATTGCCGTTATAAAAGCTGCGCAAACCATGGGCATAACTCTTGAAGACATTAAACAAACGTTAAGCACCCTACCCGAGCAACGCACACCCACTAAACAAGATTGGGCTGCCCTTTCTAAAGTCTGGCAAACGCAATTAGATGAACGCATTCAATACATGCAGCGATTGCGCGAGCGCGTTAACGGTTGCATTGGCTGCGGCTGTTTATCAATGGCTAAATGCCCAATCTACAATAAAGACGATTATTTAGGTGAAGATCACAGTGGCGCTGTGCTATTAGAAAGAGATTAAATACACAAATCAAATAGTTGTGAGATACTAAATCAAAATAGTAAAAGGAATTTAATAATGGATAAAGGAAATACCCCAAAGATCACTACCGCATTTAAAACCGTTGATAATAAAGAACTAAAAAGTACTGGTTTTTGGCTAAACCAATTATTCCTCGTTTTTTCAACTATTTTTGGGGTTTATCTTGCAGCCCAAAGTGGTTTAGAGCAAGCTTTAAAATTCGACTCATTCAGTAAAATGGAAGATAATTATTATCTTAGAACTTCTCTATATGATGAAGTTAAAGATAATGCTGAACATCTCAAAAAATTTGCTAACTTACTAGCAAAAAGCCCACCTAAGTCTGAACTTGAATATAACAAGCCAACCATCGAAAAGTATATTTGGCAGACCATGCAGTATTCACCCACAACCTTAGAAACACCCAGTGAGTTTTTAACTGAAATTCGTCGTTTTTACAGCAAAAGTCAATTTATTATTGATGCAGCAATCAGTAGAAAAATGTCGGCTAAACATGCTTCAAAGCAGTTAAATGAAGCAGTTGATATCATAAATAACAAGACGTTACCAAACTTAAAAAGCAGTGCATTAAAGCTACAAAGCGAGCTGAGTAAGAATGGAATACAAATAAGCTCATTAAAAGAAAACGAAAAATAATAAGAAATGGGCATGCTAACCAGCATGCCCTATTTGTTATTAATCTAAGCCATTTAGGCCATCTTTTGCGGCGCGATAAAGAGCACCAAGAGTCGAGTCAAAAGCCCACTTAATAACACTGTATGTTAGTTCTACGGCTTTGCTAACAACTTTGCCAGCAAACACCAACATATGACCAATAAGACCCAGTGTTTGTGCAGCAAATGAGGCTGATGCTTTCGCAATTTTATCTAAAGTTCGAGCAAGCATATCGTAAAATGTCAGGCCTGTTCCAATTGCTGCTTGTGCAGCAACAGCACTGTAATAACCAGCGTCTTTTAACAAAGTAACAAGCGCCGCACCTAATTTATCTGCCCAATGTGAATTGAATGATGCTTGATTACGATCTTCAAAGTTTAAGCGCACAGGTGTATTCAAATAATGATTTGCACGGATCGTCAGATTGCCCCAATCATTACTATTTGCGGTATTGATGTAGCCAGGTGTCCCACTGAGTTTGTGGGCAGCACCTTTTAAGCCTTGTCCGCTGTCTAAACGAATTTCTTGGCCCTGATAAGGAGCATGAGAAAATGGCCATAACGGCACTTTAGTGACAGGATCGGCACCATGAGTACAACGATAAATCTTATCGATTCTGCCTGTTGCGGCTCTTGAAAAGTTATCTAGACCAACACGAGGAGAGCCAAATGTATACAGCTTTACAGGTAACGAATATTCAGCTTTGATCCAATCTGCCGCTAACGTTGCAAGTGCGCCACCTAAGCTATGGCCAACTAAATGTACGCACCCTGTTACTTTGTCACGTATATTTGCTGTAACAAACTCTTGCAGTCCCGGCTTCATGGTGTAAAACGTTTTATTAAACCCCGCATGAACCATACTACCGTTTGAACCACCACTTAAACCGAAGTTTGCATCTGTTAAACCATCTCTTAAAGAGGCTGTTCCACGAATGGTGATAACAGAATCACCTTGAAACTCATTTTTTCCGTGTGCAACTAAACCAAAACCTGTACTTAAACCAAATAAATGAGAGAAAAAACCACCCGACACACCTTGTACAGCACTTGGATTAATTGAGAAATTAAAGCTATTTCGCAAAGAAGCGTGCAATGAGTGATTAAGTAAATTAGTTGTTTTAATACTTTTTGCTTTATAAGCAAGCTCAGCGAGTTGCACAGCTTGAGTAGGCGTCAAGGTATTCATATAAGTTCCCTTTGTATGAGATGTTTTAGGTTAAAGTTTACATGATGTATAAATCGCAAAAGTATGGCTTGTATCTTCTTCGATAGGAATATCGTATGTTTCTGGCTCTTTAGAAATATCGCATTCTAAATCAGCAAGTAATCGTTTGAGGGTTTGACTATTTTCATGCAGTGACACAAGTGTATACCACAATACTATTCCCTCTGGCGTGCCATTTTCTAAATAAATGTGCTGTACCAATGAATCATTATCGAACATGTTAGCTGGTTTACTGGTTTTAATTGTTTTTTCTGAAAACGTAAAATAGCCCTGTTCATCAGTTACTGTTTCGTCGATATATTCGTCACCGTAAGTAAGTGAACGCATCACTTTGGTATTTGCAACAGGCTTCCCATCATCAAATAGCTGCCCTTTAACAGGGGCAGACAAAATAAAATCACTTTTATTAAAAAAACCAAACATATTCGCAAATACCTGTGTCGTAGTGAATAAAACAAATAATGTAGCAATTAATATAGCTAACAGCCTAGCCCTTGATGAGAACACACCAAGCCTCCTTGCAATGCAATTTATGGCAACAAAAACCTTATTATGCTGATTTATACATTATTCATTTACGCAGAATAAAAACAACAAAACAGGTACAAATAATAACTAAAAAACAACCTCCCTTGCAAGGTTAAAAATCAAACTTCAGAAGTAAAAAATATTACACGTATAATTTTTACGATAATGGCCACCCCAACTCCCATTGATAATATATATGCATAGAAAAAAGCAATCGCTCCGCCAGAGGGGTCATTTATTTTATTAATTTCCATATACATAGAGCAAAAAATAAAAAATATGGCGATATTTATAAACAAGCCAATAATAAAACTGCCATCAACGAGTGGTGATATACCGATTAACACTGCCGCAAGTATCAAAAAAGTACCAGATAATGCTGGCTTTAATTGAAAGCGAAACTCGAGTACCTTAAGTAAAAATATAAAAACCATTAAACCTAAATAGTAAAATGAAGGCCAAAATAGCTGATAAAACGGCTCAACTTGCTGATCAGCATCAGCAATTGTTGGCTGAACTTCTGGTGAGCCTGTAAATAATGAAATTAACCAATATATAACGCCAAAAATAAGCAGCCACGACGTCAAAAAACGCAAAGTTAGGATGAGATCCAATGGCCTTTTGCCCTTTGATTCTAAAGTTTTAGCAAGTGTTAAACCTAATAGTGTGACGCCAGTTAACATCCCAACTGCGAACCAAAACTGCTCCATGTAAAAATAAGCAACACTTGGCGTGATACCCAAAAGACCAAAGTTAAATAGCATGACAGTCGGATCTTGCGAGTCTTCATTAAGATCAACTTCTTTTGCAAACAACGCAAAGTAAACAAACAATGGCTGTAACAGCAGCATTAAAATGCACGCATTCATTAATGACATAAACCATCCTTGTACTTTGTTTACCTAAACTAAGATTTTGTAGCTTACTGATTAATTCGTTGAAAATAAGGCTTAAGCTTTAAAAGCCCTGACTCAAGTTCAAACTTTTGAATATTTGGATTGGTAGATTTAAGTCCATTGACAAAATGGCTGTGGATCATCGTTGCCATCCCCTCAAACCCCGCTGGCGCACTAGCTAGCAAGTCTTTTAATAAGGGTTGAATAAGAACCTGATGTTCTTCGATTAAGTCCGGTTTGTTATAAACATCGTTGACTAGTTGAGTGAGTGTTTGTTGATGTTGTTGTTCCATACTGTTTTATAGCTCCCTGTTATTTAATTTGTTATGGCGCTTTGTGCAGCAAGTGCAAGTAACTCTGCGGCGCGTTCTTTGTGATAGGTAATCTTCGTGTTTTCATAAACATACTGGGCATGTTCATTCATTGCAGCCCACTTCTGTTGGGCCTTATATAAATATGCCAACTCCAAGTGTGCAGCAGTTATTAAAGAGTTCGGCCGATCGATATCTAACTTGATAAGCTCTTTATAAACTGACATGGCATAATTTATATCTTGTTCCACAAACGTACCTGTCCTGTATAACCATGCAAGTATCGAGTATGCTCGGGGTTCTTTTTCTCCCATTCTTTTTTTGGCTTCAGCAATCAAACGAGAGCCATTTCCTGTATGCATACTTAATGTTACTAAGGAATCCCAGTGTCCCAGCTCAATCGCTTTCTCACACCAAAGCTCTAGTTTTTCGGGAGCATTAATCAAACTTTTATGGCACTGCTCTGCGGCTACTTTTCCCGTTAAGTTAGGATCATTAATATCTATTGAGTTATCCCACCTTGGGCCAGCAGCATAAAGGAGAGGCGAAAATATACACAGTAAAAAAAGAATTCTGAACATACTATTTCTCAAGCAGCATTTTTTCGGGAAGATGTACGGTATAAGAAGGAAAAGGAGAGGGTATGAAAGACCCCTTTCTTGAAAAGTAAACTTTTCTTAGAGATTCATCAGCATTAGACTGGCCTTCACAAACACCATTATTATAACAGGCTACTCCACCAATATACTCTATAAGACTAATGCTACTAACATTTAACCTTAGCATTATTGAATCGATACCAATATGTTTATTACCTGCATTAAATGCATGATATCGATGCATAAATGCAACAATCCGAGTATTTTGATTTCGTTTTAATTCGGCATTAAAAATATTCGCCCACATTTGATTTCTTTGGATATGAGAATCCATACAGGTACTGTTATCAGCTTGTTCCCAGTTACAGCGTCCATCTATTTCATCCATCATTTCAGCTGACATATCTAATGGAACAATTTTCATCCCTAATGAGTTGGCCGCTCTCACTAATTCACTGTAGCCAGTACTCGCAGCATTATTCCAGTTCCAGTCTTCCTGGAAATGTTTCTTTATGGCATCAAACCCCTTTCCAGTACGCTGATAGAACTCGATTTTATCTTTAATGTATAAAGGCAGCATTTCCATTGCAAAGTGAGTAAAGCCTGCAGTTTTTAGTTGTTTGAGTGCCTTAATTGCCTCATATTTATACGATAGTGGATTGTGACTAGACTCTGCAATTATCACCAAACGGGCATTTCCTGCCATTGTTTTATAGTTAACATCCGTGTTTATTTCACTCATAGTATTTCCCTATCCATTAATTAAAGCTCTTCAGTGAGCTCTTTGTTATCAAACAATAAATTAGTTCCATCACTCCTTTCGGGTGACTTAGTTATGTTTATTACAGCTAGCATCAATCCAGCCGCTGGCTATTCCCCCACCTCTAAACGGTGACACTCAAGTGGAGAAAAATCTGTATTTTCAATCTTAATTGAACAATTCATATTAACTACATTCTGACTCAACAAAGAGAGTTCTAAATCAAATGTCAGAGTTTGTGAATTAACATTCAGATTGTAAACATCTAAAAATGTTAACTTTTTAAAATCATGTGTCACTTTTAACGCTTCATCATACACGTTACAAATATGCTTTCGTTTGATAAGCGCATTACTACCCGCTTCTAAAATCTCTAGTCTTAAACAAGGGAACTCGCTATCAGGATGAAACTTAAGCCAACGAAACAAATTGTCATTGACCCTTTCAACATTCATCTCAATAACATCAAGGCTGACATACGTTTTGTCATCATTACTTAAAGCGTCGGTACAAAGAAAAGTAAAAATCAAACAAACACTAATAAGTAGCCGTTTCATCATAAACCTAAAACGTCCATATTTTTTAAGTACGATGCTAAAATATAAATTTAAAATAGCCATCAATGTTGTTATTGATGCCCTGGTCAAGAATGACCCTTTGACTCTTTAATGGTAATTCTTTATGTCAACCAAACTGGCTTGAAATTTTTAGCTACTGCTACAAAACACAGTGTTCATTTTTTCTCTATAAGAACCTAGTTTTAATTCAATTAATTGCAAAAATAAGGAGTTTTAGTATTTTTACTCCTTCAGTTGTTTTTTGCAGGTGGACCATTTGAAGTTACCACCGGTGAAATTTCACGTCCTGCATATAAAGAGGGCTCTTTTTTAAATTTCTTAATTAACTTCTCAAGTTCTGTTTGATTATCATGTACTAAAGAAATCTCATCAGAATTCAGCCTAATAGAAACCCCGGACTCAAGCGGCCCTCCCGACAGATATGTTACATACCAAACATTGTCATAGACATATAAACTATAAGAATAAGGTTTTTGAAATACTACACTCATATTTTTTCCTTAGCATTTTTAGTGGAGTTAACTGCTTCAACAATACTCAATTCTTTATATGAGCCTTCAGGGACTGCATCTATGACAGCTTCATCATGGCCTGTTGGTAATTTTCCTCCAGGTAGCCACAGTTCATTAGCTCCATCTTCTCGACCTGTTGGAATGCGAACGTTATGTTTGTTGGGATCCAATATTTCTATGATAACCATTTCATTTTTTTGCCAGTCACCTGCAGGAATACCAAGCTCTGCTTCTATTAATGTCATGTCACCATTGCTTCGAACAAGAATATCATCCATCTGAGTTTTAGTCATAACAAATTGCCCATCAGGGCGACCAACCACACTGCGTCCGAATTCATCTAACGCCCACTTAGGAGTAAAATATGCAGCTCCTTCAGTAAATTTTGCTTCGTGAGCGTCAATATATGATTGAGGTAAATAATCTGAAACATCCGGTCGTAGTTTGTTTTCTAATGTGCGAACATATTTCATTAATTGATACGACGTGGCAGCTTCTGAACTATTTGCAAAATGCCCTTTAGTATTTTTCTGAAACGTATTCCATGTATTTTCTTTACAACTAAGTCCAAACGGATCCACCCAATTCACTGGATTCGGCGCATATTGGTAATGGTTTATGCCGCCTACTAAGCCTATCGGGTCTTGGTTTATAAAGCGTTGTTGCTTGGGGCTGTAATAGCGGTAGCGGTTGTAGTGTAGGCCGCTTTCTTCATCAAAATATTGCCCTTGAAAACGTATTGGCTGAGTGAAGCTGTTTTCTTCATTAAAGTCAGTATTAGCTTCTGGTTCTTCATAGCCGTACACATCAGCATGGTTTTGCCATACAACTTCTGCATTGTTGTTTGTAACAAAACGTGGGGTGTTTAGTTGGTCTAGGTGGTAGTAATACAGCTCACCTTGTTTAATCAGTGCGACCGGATGAAATTGATTGGGTAGGTTGATGTACCAGGTATACTCGCCGTGCTGGTATTCTCCTATTAGTTGGTCGTTATCCCAAATATAATCAATCTTGCCATGCTCAGTCAGCTTAGCAATACGACGACCTAGTGGGTCATAGTCGTAATGTGTTAGCGTGCCATTGTTGTTAAAGCTGCTTAATTGGTTGAATGCATTGTATTCACGGTGCGTTTTTATGCCTTTGCCCGTTTCGCGTACTTGGTTACCACAGTCATCGTATTCAAAATCGCTATCGCCAAAATGCGTTAACCTGTCGGCATCGACTTGGCTATGTGTAACAGCATCATTAGCTTCTTGTTTATTGACTGCTTCATCATGCTGCACTTGAGTTTGGCTAATCGGGTTACCAAAGCTGTCCCACTGAAATTGTTTGGCGGTTTCTGGCGCTTGTGTATCCGACTTTGCATCAGCTAGATTTTGCTGAATTAACTGGCCAAGGCTATTGTATTCAAACTGTGTATTTTGGCAGCTAATGCCTTGTTCTTCACGCGCAATAAGTTGATTAACCGCATCATATTGATAATCACAGCTATCAAATAATGTGTGCTCTGGATGCGATAGTTGCTGCTGCGTTAAACGCCCAAAAACATCAAACGCCTGATTAAGGATAACCTGATTACCGAAACGCTGAGTTTTGATATTATTTTGGCTGTCGTAGCCAAGCTCGACGAGTTTTGCTAACTCACCATCCGCTCGCTTTACCTGTATAGCACTTAACTGACCAAAGCTATTGTAGTTGTAATAAAGGATTGTTGAGTCTGGCAAGATAAGAAACTGTCGTCTGCCATAGTCATCGTAGCTATATGCGAGTTTATGGGTTTGAGACTGGTTGTGAATTTGCTCAACATTGAGTAGTCGTCCGCCTTTATCAAACGACTGTTTAATCGTTGATTGCTCATTATGAGCACGCGCTATTTTACCCTCTGGCGTATAACTGTAATGGTTAGCGTTATTAACTATGTGTTTATTGGTGGCTAGACTTGCGTGCTGCGAAATAACGCGGCCTAGCTTATCACGCTTAATATTTACATGGCGTTTGTCGCTTTGCGTGACAGCCTCTAAACGATTACATGCGTCGTACTTAAATTGCTGCTCAGTACCATCAAAGCCCGTGATTTGTATTGGGTTTTCGTTTGCATCGTAATTGATACGATAAATATGGCCGTCACTACGCTCGATTGCAGTTAAATTTCGCTCTTTATCATACGTTAAATGCAGTGCACTGCCATCTGGCTGGATCACGCAATGGGGTTGGCTTAGACCCTCAAAGTGCTGCTCTGTGGTATCACCATTACCGTTTTTCGAACTAACTAATCGACCAGCATCATCATAAGTAAAAAGCTGTTGTTGTTTGTTATCAGGGTTACTTTGCTCAAACGCGGTTGTTTCAACTAGCTGCCCTTGCTCATTATATTTATATTGAGTAAGCAGACCGGCTTGGTTAATGGTTGCATTTATACGACCGAGGTTATCGTAGCTATAACGGATGAGCTCATCATTGTGCTGCTTTGCAAGTAGCTCACCTTGTTCATTCCATGTGTATTTTAATACATGACCGTTTGGCGTGATATGTTGGGTCAAATTACCTTGTTTGTCGTAACTGTAAAGTGCTATTCGCCCATCTGCTTGGGTTTCACTTTGTAATAACCCTGAGGCACTGTATTGGCGTTTAATCTTCTCGCCATTTGGCAAAATAACAACGACTTGTTGACCAAGTTGGTTATAACCAAATTGAGTGCGGTTACCATCAGCTTGGGTGACTGATTCAAGTTGGCCGTATTCAGTATAGGTATAAAGCGTTTGATGACCTAAGGCGTCTGTTTGCGCTACTTTTTGCCCTAGCGAATTGTAATCATAGCGTGTGATATTACCGTTGGCATCAGTGTGTTCAATCAGCTTACCTTGCTCATTGTGCACAAAGTGCTCTTGGTTGCCGCGTGAATCTATACTGGTTGTTTTATTGCCATGATACTCGAACTGATAGCAATAGGTGTTGTCATCACCCCACTGTTTAATACATTTGGCATCATAACCATATGAGTCCCACTCAAAGTGATGACTAAAACCGCTTGCTCTAGTTCGCTTTATTAATAAATTTGCAGCGTTATACTCATAACGCTCTTGTTCAGCAAACTGGTTTGTTGCCGCCACTAAGTTTGACTGTTCATCATACTCATAACTGGCTAACGGCTGATCTAAAAGAACTAATTTCCCTTGTTCATTAGTACGATAAGCGTGCACCGTTTTGAGCAAACCGTGCTTATTATATTTCAGTACACAGCCGCGTACTTTGTTTACTTCAATACGTTGTAAACGCTCCATCGAATCATAATAAAAACGGGTGCTTTGACCTTTTTCATTGATGATTTTTTCGAGCAACCATGCTGATGCACCCGGCATAAACGTCAGGTGTTTATCATCTGGTGTTACTAATACTTGCTTGCCATTTTCTTTATAATGAAGCACCAAGTTACTACTTAGCTGATAACTCGATTGCCCCGGCTTCACTTTTTCAAACTTATGAGTCGCACCATGTTCGTCGTGATACTCGAGCCAGTAGGTGCCCTTTTTCTTTGGGCCCACTTTCGGCGGTGGTAGGTAATGCTCGGTTAATTGCACTAAATAATCGTGACGCCAGCCATTACCCAGTATTGTTTTTTGATTACAGTGAGA
Source organism: Pseudoalteromonas sp. S2721 (assembly GCF_005887425.1). Lineage (NCBI taxonomy): Bacteria > Pseudomonadati > Pseudomonadota > Gammaproteobacteria > Alteromonadales > Pseudoalteromonadaceae > Pseudoalteromonas > Pseudoalteromonas sp. S2721. The sequence continues at coordinate 39,992 of NZ_PNCZ01000037.1, read as the reverse complement.
CGAACGATATAACCGACGCCACGTTAAAGGCCTATTTGCGGCTAATGAGAAGTCAGTTAAAGGAAGAATTTCTTCGCCTGTTAGCATCGAAACCGGGTCTGAACGGCATTCTTGTTCTGTTATAGGCGTTTCACTTGCGGTTGTGTTACTAGCACTGCCCTTATTGCTAGCAGGAGCTTGTGTTGCTTTTTTGGCATTACTTGGCACAGCCGAAGACGCTGAACTGCTACTTTGCGATGAGCGAGTATTATCACTGACTTGAATGGTGCTTTTTACTTGCTGCTGGTAGCACGTAATGGCACCTGAGGTTAAGGCTTTTATCAAAGCCGATGCAGTTTCGCGCGCTGTTGCTTGCCTTGGACAATTAATACCAGCAACATTTAACAATTGAATAAGATCTAATCGTTTAGCAGCATCGCCACTTAATACCGCACCAACCTCAGCTACAAATTTGTAGGCACTATCCGGCGTATTCGTTGCGACAGCAATAAAACCACTGGGGGCTGGCTGTTTAGCTAACACGAGGCAGATGGGATAACGTGTTCCCTGTAACACAACTGCTTTACTATCCATTAGTTGCACATTTCCTTACTTATCCATAAGTATGACGCGACGGCTTGGTACTTGTTGTACTCTTGCGAAATTATTAACGCCTGCCCAAAACGCTCAGCATAAAGGGCGCTATTGGTCAGGCTTGCGAGGTTTACAACCCCTTCTATTGCTCCCATTTTGCCTAATTTATAATTAGGAAGTTGGAACATCGTTTGTTCATTAATTTTTTTACTTAAAACAGGTAAATAACTTACCCAATCATCACTTTCTAGGCCATTTCCTGGGGCAAACACTAAATCTATTTTTTGATCATTTAGCGATAAAATACGTTCAAGCTCTGCATGTATAGGCTGATGCTTTGCTATATCTACAGAAGAACACATGCTCGTAGATTGCAGCGCCCAGCCTACCTGAGTAAATTCAACACATGCCTTACAAGCCGCAATACCCAAATATTCAAAGCCGTTATGCTTTGAGGCTTTAAACACACCATCAATTGCTACCACATCAAAAGCACTAAAATTTTGCTCTTTAGCTAATGCGATCGCACTGTGCATAGCGTTTGCGCCTTCAAAAATCATCTGTTCGACAGCAATGTCATAACGCTGCTGAAGGCTGTTTATAAATAGTGTTTTATGATCAGTTTGAAAAGGCAGTGCCGGTAATAACCAAATTAACGGTTGCTGCACGTCTGACTCTTTCAATACTGACTTTGCTTTTACAATACAGTCATAAATAAAGGCATCAAATGAATGCCAGTTTTGCACTTGCTCATGACCCGAGCTCCCCTCTAGTACTAATACTTCTGGGGCTACTTCATAAGGTGTATCAAACTGCTGTATTGAAATTTTAAATGCACTCAATGCTAACTCGCTTGACTATTTCGACAGTCATATTTAAGCGCATTTAAAATTGTAATCACCTGCCAACTAAAAAAATCAACACCTTGCAGGCTTGCAACACTAACAGGTCTATTCATCGCAAAGCCATAAACCAGGGTTTGATCATTAAATTTGATCTTTTGCTCTGGCCAACTCAATGCAAATTGGCGCTGAAAATCAACAGCGGCTTGCTTACAATCGTCAGCCTGAATTTGAGTATCAAATGCAACTAATTCATCGAGCTGACTACCTAAGCAGCGTTTAATACCAGCAACAAGATTCTTGGCCGACCTCACTTCGGTCAACAGCGCAACAGCCATAGGGACATATTTTGTTGCCCGAGTTTGCAATAGCACCGCAATAGCTTGCTCTCGAGTAAACTGCTGGCTCACATAGTTGCAAACAAAATTCATCCTTTGTGGGTCTAACAATAATAGGTACACAGACATTAACGGTGAATTAATCATCGCAGCCTTTTCAAATGCGTTTACTGTTTCTTGCATTTCAGGCATATCTGGCAGCTGTTTTACAGCACGTTTTATCGCTTTATAAATAATCGCCTGTGTCTCTGATTTACCGTACACATTTGCCCAATTCAAAAGATCGCTATTGGCTGGCCCACTTATTGTTAAGCTTTTCTGCAAAAGCTTATGTTTTAAAAGTGTAAACTCATGTCGGTTTAATAACCCCAAAAACCTCTGCTTTTGAGAGCTCGACATTAATTGCAGCGCAACCAAGCATGCTTCTGCAACGTCATCTAATGACGTTTCTTGCTGTTTTAACGTCTCGAGCTCTTCAATAATGCACTGCACCATTTCAAACTGTACATTGCTAGCGCTCTGAGATGCTTGTACTTTTAAAATTAACTGCTGACGAACTTGAGCAATAAACCCAATGCTATAAAAAGCACTTTGCTGCATCATATTTAAATTTAAAAGAGCTGCTTTATGCTCATTTAGAATGAGTGATAACACCTTATCCACCAATTAAAACTGTTGGGTTACCTAAAACAATTTTACCGCCATGAGAAGTACTGTCTCCCATTCTAGCCGCAGGTTTCCCATTTATTTTAACTGTGCCAGAACCGCTATTAATGCTATCTGGTGGGCCAACACATACAAGCATGTCGCCTTTTCTTGCGGCAGGCATATTACCAATCAACACATTGGCCGAACCCACTACAATTGGCCCTCCAACATGAGGTACTGTACCTGTTACTTTTGGGCAAACATGCATGTGCCCTAACGTTGAAGCGGGTTTTCCCATATTCCTTTCCTTGTTATTAGCTATTCGTTTAAAGGAATAACTTGTAACTTATTTGTGCTCACGAGTTTTGCCAACTCTTGCGCTATTTCTGCATACGAGAGATCGTTTATTATTGAGCTTGTTTGTGTTGCGTATTGGTAAATATGCGACAACACATTGCTACTATTGAGTACAGGGTGAAGGTTTATAAAAAATTGCTCAGCAAAATAACCATCTAGGCCCTTAAAATAATCTATTGGCAAGTTTAAAAACGGATCATCTGGGCGATTTACACAAAGACACACCAAATGAGGAAGCCCATAACGGCAATAAACGGTAAAGCCATTACTTGCTGCGCCATGCACGACACCTGGTTGAAACGTATTAAGTAATTCCATGCTAGTTCAACTTGATCATGCCAGCAGAAAGGGTAATTGCACTCCCATCAACCTTTACGTTACTGCCTTTAATATTAATATTTGTGCCTTCAATAGAAATATTCCCGCTACTGCTCATAGTAATTTTTGCCGATCCGGTCTTAATAACGATTTCTTTTCCTGCTTCGATATTGAGTGATTTACCCACTTTCAATGTGTCATTTTCACCGATATCGACGGTGCGATTCACTTTTACTTTGGCATCATCATTGTTGCCCACTTCAAGGAATCGATCATTATCAATTTTTTCTTTTTGATCATTTTTTACATACAGCTGCTTATCTTTTTCAGCTTGCATGTATACAAGCTCACTGCCTTTTTTATCTTCAAAACGCAGTTCATTAAAATTATCGGCACCGCCCTCTTTTGTTGAGCGTGTTTTAATACCGCTTTGTGTTTTATCTGCAGGTAATGCATAAGGAGGCATTAAGTCTGCGTTGTATACTGCACCGCTAATGATTGGCTGATCAGGATCCCCATTAATAAAGTCGACTAATACCTCTTGCCCGACACGAGGAAAGAAAAATGCCCCCCATTTTTTACCGGCCCAGTTTTGCGCAACCCTGATCCAACATGAACTTTGCGAGTCTTTTTTACCTTCTCGGTCCCAATCGAACTGCACTTTCACACGTCCGTATTGATCAACCATAATTTCATCTGCGCTGTCGCCCGTAACTATGGCTGTTTGCACACCATGAATAACAGGTTTGCGCATGCTGTGAGCTGCACGATATGGCACATCTTTTGGCACACATTCAAAGTGGTTGGTAAATACCTCTTGTGCGCCAGATTGCTGAGTACCTGACTGATTTGGCACCGTTATAGACGTTAGTAACGAGGTGATAGCAAACGTTTTACATTCTAGGCGCGGGTCTTCATGTTTTTTAAAGCTAAATAATTTACCTACCGAGAATGAACGGCAATCACTTCTACCGCTACTTAACTTCATATTACGCTGTAATGATTCAAGTTGAACGGCTGCCAAACCTGCAGCTCTTGGATGGGTTTCGGCTTCTGCGGTATATTCAAAAATTTCAGCGACTGACTGGGTTGGTAAATCAGCTTTTTTGTGATCGCCATCAGGGTATCTGGGTGGTTGTTTAAAATCATAGCCAATACGCTTGTAGCTGCCAGGCGCAATACTTAAACCACCTTGCCATTTATTTATGTGTGACTCACTGAGGTGACCAGAGGTAAACTCTACTTTTGCTTCAGCGCATTCTTCGTAAGCTGTTATATCATCAGCAAGTACTAACGTATGTGCACTGTTACTATGCTCGAAAAAATAAAAAATACCTTCTTGCTGAAGCAAGCGTTGAATAAAGTCAAAATCTGACTCTTGGTATTGAACACAATACTCGTACTTAGGATACGTTTTAGTTGTATTATCTTTAAAAGCGACACTGTGTTGACCAAACAAATCGGCAAAAATGTCTTTTATAGTTTTCTTTTGAAAGATCCGACTGTTTTTTCGGTTTCGCATTGATGCTGCGAAAGGCACAATTGTAGCGTGGTAATCTATATAATTTTTTTGCTCATCAATATCAGCGGTACGGCTACCATTAGATACTAATTGGCTAACTATGCCATGAAAATAACGCTCACCTGCGCTATCGGCATTCTTTACTTTAATAGAAACAGGTTTTCCCACCAGATCTTCATGCGCTATTTGTGTACCAATAGTGAACATATTCACTGACATCACAAACAAATCAGACATAGACTCTTGCACCACCAGCCGAGTTAAGTAAAGTGCATCTTTACCTGCTGGGGTGTTAATCTGAATTACATTATTATCTTGTGTCGCTTTTTGCATTCCATGCTTCCTATTTCCTAAAGATCAAAAAAGCTCTGAGTAAAACTCAGAGCTATTAGGTACTGCAAAAAATTACATTTGCTGACCTTTAACACCGCTGTAACCATAAACAAGTGGTGCAGTGATGTTATTTTTGTCGTCTGTAGGAGTAACAGTCATCATCATTTCTGTGTAGCTGATAGTGATTGTTTCAACTGGACGGTCGTTTTGAACTGATACAGAGTAGCTAGAGATCATTGCATCTGTAAGTTCGATTTTCATGATTTCTTCAACTTTATCACCTTGCTTAGTGATGTGGAAAACAGCCGGAAGGCCTTTACCAATTGTCGCTTCTTTGAAAAGGTCTGGAGACGCTTTATCTTGAAGTTTAGTGATAGTTACATCACCTAAGCGAGTTGAGCTAGATTCACGGTCCATTGCTGTACCAGTGTGTGCTGAAATTTCACGGCTTACGTTCCAATCTAATGATAAAACTGTGATTAAATCTTTAAAAGACTCAGCAGTAGTTTCGCCTTTAATTGAACCGTATTTTAAATATGTATTTGATTGCATTTGATAATGCTCCTTTTAATTTATAAATAACATCCATTACATTGGATCATTTACTTTTGGTTTCCCAAAATTCCTTTGAAATCATTATCTCTAACTGCGCAACGAAAAGGTCTTCAATATCCTTTCCCTAGACGAAGACAATGTCTCAATGTTCCATCAATTAATGAAGACGGACAAATTATAATCCGACTCCAAAAAAGAAACAAGAAACTAATTTAAATATATCAATTTATATTAACAACAAAAGAACCATCATTTATATCTAATGATATATCATTGATTTTGTTACCACTAACAAGACTATCAAGTAAAGATTCAGATAATAAAGGCAAGACATTATTTTGCAATAATGCATGAATATTTCTTGCACCTGAACCAGAGTCATTACAATTGTTAACTATATAATCTACAACAAGATCTGAATATAAAAAATCAGATTTGTAATTTTTGTTAACTCTATTTTTTATTTTACATAATTGCAGTTTTGTAATTTCTGCAAGAGTTTCTTTATTAAGTGGCAAATAGGGTATGACGTTGATACGACCAAGAAATGCAGCTTTAAATACTTCAAGTAAATCATTTTGAATAGCCTTTTGCAGACCCTGAACGCTTGGCGCAGTTTCTTCATCTTCAAAAAGACTCATTGTTGTATCAGTACCCACATTTGAGGTCATGATAATAATTGTGTTTTTAAAGTCGATATCTCTACCTTCACCATCTTTAATGGTGCCTTTGTCAAACACTTGATAAAAAATGTCATGTACACCAGGGTGCGCTTTTTCAATTTCATCTAATAAAATAACACTGTATGGCTTACGTCTGATCGCTTCTGTTAATACGCCACCTTCACCATAACCTACATAACCTGGAGGTGAGCCAAGGAGTAACGAAACTTTATGCTCTTCTTTGTATTCTGACATATTGATGACAGTGATGTTTTCTTCACTACCATACACTTCATTCGCTAACGCAAGTGCCGTCTCAGTTTTACCCACACCACTTGGACCCGCTAGCATAAAAATTCCATTCGGGCGGCTTTCGTCAGCTAAGTGCGCTTTAGATGTCTGTACAACTTTTGCAATTAGCTCCAACGCATGATCTTGACCCACAACACGCTCTTTCATTGTGCTGGCTAAATTAAGAACACTCTTCACATCATCTTCATGCATCTTGCCAACTGGAATGCCCGTCCAGTCAGAAATAACTTGAGCAATTAACTCATCATCAACCTGCCAATGCACCATGTTTGAATCATATTTAGCTAAGTTTTCTTTGCATTGTTGTAGCTTTTCAATTTCTTCACTTGGCTGTTCTATTTCATCATTCAGGCCACTAATGACTTCTTTTACATCTTTAATAAGCAACATTTCATTTTCGAACTGCGACTTTAATGGTGCAAGCTGTTCAGTAATTTGCTGGCACTTATTTGTTAAACTCTCAAGCACCTCACTGTGATTTAATCCTGTGCGTTGCTCACGGGTTAACATATTGATTTGCGACTCTATTTCTGAGCGTTCATTTTCAAGCGTTTCAATTGAATTAGGTGTTGATGCTTGGCTCATTGCAACCCGAGCGCAGGCTGTATCAAGTAAACCAACCGCTTTATCAGGAAGTTGTCTGCCGGTAATGTAGCGGTGTGATAAATGTACTGCGCTTTCTAATGCTTGCTCAGAAATGAACACATTATGATGCTTTTCCATAACGGGTACTAAACCACGTAACATCGCAATCGCTTTTTCTGGTGTAGGCTCTTCGACTTTAACGACTTGGAATCGACGCGCCAGTGCTGCGTCTTTTTCAAAGAATTTTTTATATTCAGCCCATGTTGTGGCTGCAATTGTTCTGAGTTCACCGCGCGCTAGTGCCGGTTTTAATAGATTTGCAGCATCATTTTGACCAGCTTGACCACCACTACCGATCATAGTGTGCGCTTCATCGATAAATAAAATAACAGGATTTGGGGTATTTTTAATTTCCGATATTAAAGACTTAAGTCTATTTTCGAACTCACCTTTCATACCAGCACCTGCTTGTAATAAAGCAAGGTCTAGAGTGTGAATTTTTACATTTTTTAGAACATCTGGAACACTGCCTTGTGCAATCCTAAGCGCTAACCCTTCAACAACGGCCGTTTTACCAACCCCAGCTTCACCAGTTAGAATTGGGTTATTTTGTCTGCGTCGCGTAAGAATATCGACCATTTGTCTAATTTCAAAATCGCGCCCCAAAATTGGATCTATCTTTCCTGCTTTTGCCTGAGCTGTTAGATCAACTGTAAATTGATCTAAACTCGGCGTTTTAGAACTTGTAGATACCGATGTTTCAGTCTGACTATTTGCCACAGGGCTTTGTTCTTGTGACTTAGCGACCATTTCAGGCCAAGCATGCAATAATTGCCCTGCTTCTATCTTATTAAACTCTTTACTACAACGACTCACTAAACTTGCTAAAGTGTCATCTTTTACCAGCGTGTAAATTAAGTAAGCACTACGAATTTGTGTATCTGTAAAATCAATGCTCGTACTAAGCCACGTTTGCTTAAGCAAACTGGTAACATGCATCGATAAGCTCGGTGATGAGTTACAACCCGTTTTGTGCATTTCTAAAGACTTATTCAAATCATTTTTTAACGAGTCGCTGTCAATATCGTAAGCGCTCAAAATAATTCTAAAGTCATCAAGTTGTTGTTCAAGCATTGCTAATAACCAGTGCTCTAATTCAACAGTGAAGTGACTTCTGCTATTACAAATTGCAACAGCTTGTTCAAGACTCTTTTTGCACTCAGGGCTTAATTTTTCAACGAGTGTATTTAGCGTCATTGTAGACATAATATTTCCTTGTATTTATTTATCCTTTGAACGAAAGCTCAGAGACTTTGCCGTCTATAGTTGCTTTTTCTGAAAACAGAAAACTATTACAGCCTAATTGAAGTCGCTCTTTTAATAGTTGCTTTGCACCAAGTTTGTAGAAGTTTGCTTTTACTATTAGTGCATGCTGAATTTGATTACCAACAAAATCATTCACTATTTGATGGGCTAAATTCCAAAGCTCTTGCTGTGGTAGAAGACGGGCTGTTTGGTGCTCATTTTTGGGCTCAATAGTAACTTCTATCTTTGTTGAGATGTCCCAAACTTGCTTACCTGCTATTGCGTCAATACCAAGCCTTGCATGTTGTCCTGCAAAGCCCCCGCTGTTAATGCGGGTTTGCTCTGATTTTTTTAGTGGCTGCCACTGACCCACAAACTGATTTATGCTGACGTCACAACCTAAATAGAAAGTTAAAATATTTCGCAGATCAGCAATATTTCGCGTTTTTCGACTGAAAAGACCACTGAAATAAAGCTGATGAGGGGCATTGCCCCCACTCAAAAGTGCCAAAATTTTCGTGTGATTATCTTGATTGCTGTTAGCAAAATTAAGCGCGGGTTTATACTTTTTCCAAGCTCGGTAGTACAACGAAATCAAACGATGATTAAACATATCGTAAAAATCTCTCATTGTGCTGTCTTTGTAGCGCAATCTTTGCATCACCAATTCACTATAAAAGTGTGGCAATGCGCCTGAGCAACCGGTCATCCCCATAAATGATATTTCCATATCAAACTGAGTGATCCCTGCAACGCTTTTAGCAGGTTTTAATTTAGTTATCGCATTACCCGCAAAGCCAAACTTTTGTGTTGAACTAAACTTAATCAGCTCTAGTTTTGGCTGACAATCATAGCCAACTTTCCGGTAGTGCTGAGCCGTACTCGATAACTGCGACTCGATCACAAACACGGCTTTGTAAAAATCTATTTCTGTCGCGTTCTCGAGCAATTGAGCAATCATAGTAGCACCTCTGAACCGACTCTAGCTGGCCACTGATGATAAACTCTGTCTTGTTCTTTTAACTTTAGACTTAAGCGTGTAAAGCTATTAATTGATGCAAATTGCGAGAAAAAACAATCAAGAACTGAAGCAAAAAAGAACACCCCACTGCCAGCGTAATCATCATTTGCAAACGTAATTTCAATATCGGTACCTGTTGCAAATGCAACCCGCCCATTTTGCACAACTCGTGCAGTTGCGGGTTCAATTTTGACGCTATAGATATTATCAATCATCCCTTTTGATTGGGGTGTTGCTTTAAAATCATATAGTCTCAATGTTTCTTTCAATTTCTCTACGCTGTGCTCACCACTGAATGAATCAAGAGTCAGATGATTAATCAGTTGCCAACGAGTATTGCTACCCAACACAGGTCTTACCGCATGAGTAGGTGCAACTAGGCACCTGATTTTTTTGATGACATCGCCACGCTTTGGTAATGTAAAACCAAGTTCATCATCACCAAATGGTAAACTAGCTGGTAGATTACGGTTACTACACTGCGCCCGTGCTGTTACGACCGTATTTCCCTCACTGAGTGCTTGCGCACTATTTTCAAAGCCACCATTTACTAATGACAAATAAGTTTCGGTGCCCGCTTCTGCATAACCACCGGCCCAAAGGGCTGTTTCTCGTCGAGTATGCCAATAGAGATCTTTATGCTCTTGATATTTAGGGTGTGTTTGCGCATAAAAAGGCGTCACCAGCTGTTTATTCCCCTTGTGGTCAAATGCAACTACTTCTTCAAGACTAATAACTTCTGATATTTCAGAGTCGATATAACGTGGTGCAAGCTTATACTCATATTCGCTTAGCTCTGGGCGGATCGGTTCAAGTTCTTGTTCATATAAATTTATGATTGGCGTGCAGCCCAGCAAGAACATGTCTTTATCTACTTGCTTCTCCAACTCGCTCGACTCAACATCTAAATAAAAATAAAGCGTTGTAGTGCTTGCATTGCGTGGTAGTACAGAACGAATATTTTGTAACTCAAAAAACTTAAATTTTTCAGGAAAAATAAAGTTCTCGACTAATAGCCTATATGCTGATGATGAACGCATTGAATAAGGTACTACAGCCTCATGCTCCTCAAAACCAACTGATTTTAAATGAGTTTTAGAGAGGTAATGCACTCCCTCATCGCCATTATCTACTGCTATTCCGATACAATGTTTAAACAATAGCTCGTATACTTTGAGCGTATAATGCCATTGTCCATGAATATAAATTTTTAAATCATTTAGCTCTGTTTCATGCAATGAAACGCCATCATACTCACCTGTCAGTTGTAACTTAAAAATCGCTTTAGCTGGTTCATTAAACTTTGGTTTAGGCGCAATAAAAGGACTGTTATCAAACTGGGCAGCGGTTATCTCTACAGGCCACAAATTGGTATCAAAACAGCTTTGAAATTTACACTGTTTCATTCCTTCTACATTAGTTTCAAGCTCACTCCCACGCGGAATGATGACCCCAGTCGTTGATAGGTTTTCTGACTCTAACTTTACAATTGATAATGAAGGGATCGGTGCTTGGTAGTCAGGATAAAGCTGACCTAATAGCGCATCCGTTAACTCAGGAAAGCTATCATCAAGTTTTTGCCTAATGTTGGCAGTTAAAAATGCAAATGATTCGACTAACCTTGAAACATGAGGATCTTCTATCACTTCGTCTGTAAGTTTTAACCTGCCTGCCACTTTTGGGTATTTTTCTGCAAAGTCTTTCCCAAGGTGGCGCACATAAGCTAATTCACGATTGTAATACTTTAATAATTCATCATTCATAGTGAAGACTCATAGATTTTCATACCTAAACTAACTGGCTCAACTTCAGAGTTAAAACTGATGTATTCAGGCTCAGGATCGGCATATAACAAGGCATTAATTCTTAGGTTTAAAATGCGGTTAAGGGGTAGCTCTTCATCAACTAGCACTTCAACTTCAATAAACCTAGGCTCAAATCGCAAAATTGCATCTCGAACTTTTTCACATAACGCTGCTCGCCCCTCATGGGAACTTACAACCATGCTTGAAAAGTCTGGCAATCCATATGATAAACACGATGTTGCAAGCTCACTGTATTGACTTGGCCATGTATGCCACTGGATCCGAGCATTTAACAGTGCTTCGATATCTCGCCTCACGTAATTTTTTAAAAGTGATAAGCTGATACCATCCGTTCGCTGTGGCGAATCCTGTACTTCAGGCTCGTCATCTATCAAGCGGTCTAAAATTGATGCTTTGAGCGGCTGTTTGCTTGCAATCATGAAAATTTCACGCTCAATTAATGAAAGAGCCAAGTTCAGACAATAAAACCGCTTCATCATTTATGAACAGCATTTTCATCCCGCGGCCTAAATACATTTCTTCACTTATTTCATGCCATTCAGTCACTTGACCTAATTTTTCAATTTCGCTCTTTGAGTGTGGGTAAACAACTGGGATATGAGCAGTACCGACAGGTCCATCTTTGATAGTTACTTCAACGCGTAGCCAAATTTGCTCAACGATTGATTCTATTGGCTGAACTTCAAACTTTTCGATTTCATCGAAACGAGCTAAATAAAACTCGCCATTGGTACCCAAAAGTTCCAAATATGGGTTTAATGAATCATCAATATCTCTTATTGCAGTAAGTTGCTCATTTACTGTACTTATCCTGAGAGACTCAACTTTAGCTGCCTTTTCAGTCGCTGATTTAAAATCATCTTCGCGTAAATCGATATGCATCTGAAGAAATACTTCATCTAGCTCATCTGCTTCATGAAATAGCTTAGGGGCCGCTTTACCTTCGTAAAAATCCTGTCTTGCTTGCTCAGCTCTAATTAGGTGCCTTAAATTAACAGCGCCCACCGCTAGCTCAGGCGACTTTGTCACCATAAAATCTAATTGTTTATCAGCTTTTTCAAGCTCACCGTTCACACACAATAGTTCCGTGTAAGCACTGCGAATATCAAAGTTAAGTGGATCATCTTTTAGTTTCTGTGCGCAATACTCTAATGCATCAGCTAATTTTCCATTGCGAATACACTCATGGATCTTCTTCATTTCTATTCCTTTATTTGGTGATGAGGACTTAGTTCAGTCACTAATTTGATACTTGATATCATTTGATCAAGCTGAAAATGGGGTTGTAATTGTAAAACAGAAAAATAATGGCCTGGCCTCGATTTATTTTCAGTCACTTTTACTTTTGCATTCGCCAAAGGATACTTACTTCTTATTTGCTCTGAGGCAGAATCCGATGCTGTAGTGTAGTTGTTAACCCATGCTTGCAAACCTTGTTCACAGGCTTGGGCTGTACTATAAGAGCCAACTCGATCACGCGCTAACAGCTTTAAATAATGAGCAAAGCGTGAAACACATAAAATATATTGCAGCATAGACGATAAGCGAGCGTTTACAGTAGAAGCCTCACTATCGTAGTGTTTGGCTTGCTGAGCTGATGCATTACTATAAAAAACGAGATGCTCAGTATTTGTCACTGACGATGCTGGGATAAACCCAAGTTCAGAGAACTGCTTTTCTAATTTACTAGTCACAATCAAGTCTATTGGTGGCTTAGCTTCTTTTCTGTAAACATCGGTTGAAAAGTAATTTTTCGTCAATCCGGTAACGATGCCTTTAGATATTTTGCCAGGCTCAATGCCTCTTATTTGACCAAACCAACCACTTTCTGCATAAGCTCGCACTAATGTCGACACAAATTGGTAAGCGGCGTTTCCCCATAACATTTCTGTTTCAGGCGTGGTTATTTTTTCTGTATATAAAAAATCTAAGTGACGTGTGCCGTCGTTTTTATAGGGTGCTCTAACTAATACATGCGGCAATACAAGACCAACAAAACGCGCATCTTCCATGTTCCTAAAGCTACGCCACTTCGTATATTCGACCTGTTCAAACTGAGTATACAAATCAAATTGATAGCCTAAATCAGTAAAACTATTTGCACCAAATAAGCTTGCAGACACAGCAGTAATAAATGGCGAAAAAGAGGCTGCGGCTACTTTCGAAATTTCTTTTAAGGTGTCTATATCGTTGTAAATTGTACCCGGTGCATTGCCATTGGTTATTTCGTAATCACCAATCAATACACCAAAAGGCTCACCGCCTGGACGATCGAACTCATTTTGATAAATTAATTGGAAGAAGCTACTTTGATCAAAGTCGATTGCTTTATTAACATCTCTCGATAACGTATTCCAGTCACAATCTAACAGCCGTAACTTTACTTTTTTTTCTTTATCATTAAGTTCAGTTTGTAAAGTTAACCACCACAAATTGCGCCAGCTGGCTTCTAATTGTTGTAACTTGGGGTGATGTAATATTTGATCTAATTGCTTAGAAATAAGCGAATCAATTTTGACAATGGTCAGTTGCAAATATGAACTAATTGACTCTTTATCCCACTGTAAGGGGGAATCTGAAGAGCCTTCAAGCCATAATAACAACGCTTTAAATGTTTCTTTCTCATTAAGAAATCGTTCCAATAAAGCGCTATTTTCGAAGATATCAGACGCTGTATTATTTGAAATTACAGCGTCTTCTCCTATGAATGAAAACTCTTCACAGTTCATTTTGCATCATCCTTAATGCAGAAAGGGTTAGCCAATCTCAGGGATTTTGGCAACCAATCTAAGCGATGACGTAAGCTCTTCCATTTGTAACCATGGTCTTAACCATGCAACGGCATTGTAGGCTCCTGGTTGACCAGAAATTTCTTTCACAGAAACTTTTGCATCGGCTAGAGGGTAACGGGCTCTAATATCTTGACCACCGCCCTCTGTTGCATTGACATATGATAGTATCCAACGATTTAACCATGATTCAACATCTTCAGCTTCCATGTAGCTACCAATTTTATCGCGCGCCATAACTTTTAAATAATGAGCAAAACGTGATGTAGCCATTATATATGGCAAACGCGCAGAAATTGCAGCATTTGCAGTCGCATCAGGCGTTGAATAAACTTCTGGTTTCTGGCAAGTTTGACCACCAAAGAACACAGCGTAATCAGTATTTTTATAATGGCACAGTGGTAAGAAACCAAGCTTACTTAACTCTGCTTCACGTCGATCAGTAATACCAATCTCTGTTGGGCATTTAAGATCAGGATCACCATCATCACTAGTGAATATATGCGTCGGCAAACCTTCTACTTTACCGCCGCCTTCAGCGCCGCGAATAGCGGTACAAAAACCATATTGAGAGAATGCTTTTGTCATATTCGTTGCCATTGCGTAGGCAGCATTACTCCAACAATAATCAGCGTTATCGGTACTTACAGAGCGACCGGCAAGTTCATCAACTTCAAACTCTTCATAGTTGAATTCTTCAACCGGTTTAGATGCAGCACCGTAAGGTAAACGAGATAAAAATCTTGGCATTGTGAGTGAAACAAAGCGTGAATCATCGCTATCTCTAAATGAGCGCCATTTAGTGTATTCAAGAGATTCAAAAACTTTTTCAAGATCTCTTGGTTTAGTAAGCTCTTCCCAACTATCAAAACCAAAGAGTGAAGGTGATGATGCTGAAATGAACGGACAGAAACCCGCTGCAGCAACGTTTGACATTAAGCCAAGAGTTTCCACGTCTTCAGGGTGATTAGTAAATTCAAAATCACCTACAATAGTGCCGTAAGGTTCACCACCCGGTGTACCAAATTCTGACTCGTAGATTTTTTTGAATGTTTGGCTTTGATCAAACTCAACCGCTTTACTTAAATCTTTATGAAGTTCTTTCTTCTTCATATTAAGTACGCGAATTTTTAGAGTTGAGCCAGTATCTGAATTCATCACTAAATGATTTAGGCCACGCCATGAACCTTCTAATTTTTGAAAGTCTTCATGGTGCATAATAACACTGAGTTGTTTCGATATTTTTTGATCGATCATTTGAATCGCTTCATTGAAAGTCACTGTCATGTTTTTATTCCATTGAACAGTGCCTTTTAAAGCTTCTTCAGTTAATGTACGTAGCAGCTCTTCAGCTCGACTTGCATCTGTTTGCTTAGTTGCGCCTATAGCTTGAGTCAATAACGATGCTGATTCAGTCGCTGTTGCTGTGTCTAATTCTTGGGCTAGTGTTTCGGTACTCATTTTTCAGACTCCTCTAACTTTAGCTCTTTAGCAATTGAGTCAAGACTCGCCGTGTTGCTTAACACTTCTTCTAAAACATTCTCAAGCTCTTCTGAGCGGTCAATCTTAGTCATTAAGTCACGAAGTTTATTACGTGTCTCCATTAGGTTACGCAATGGTTCAACTTGATTTACGACAGCTGCTGGCTCAAAGTCATCAATACTTTTAAAGTTGAGATCAACGCTAAATTTAGTGCCATCATCAGTTAAAGTATTATCGACATCTAACTTCAAAGAAGGGCTCATTTTCTTTAAAACATCGTTAAAGTTTTCTCTATCAATTTGGATAAAACGTCGGTCTTTTAAAGGTTTTAATACTTCTTGGTTATGACCTGAAAAATCCCCCATTACCCCAACCACAAAAGGCAGCTCTTTTTTTACAATTGCACCTTCAGTTTCAACGTCATAGGTTATGTGTACTCTTGGTTTACGTACACGTTTTAATTTGTCATGGATACTCATTCAAAACTCCTTTTACTCGGTTTCTGTTTCGCTAACTTTGATGCCAGACAGCTTAAAGTATCCGGTCCTAGCATCACTATCGGTTATTAATTCATTTAATAATTCTGGTAGCGATAATTCGCTCCATCGAATAACTTGTTCAATGGTGTAAGACATAGGTGAATGTGGCTCTGTCTTTCTAAAAAATTGCGCAATTTCTTGCAATTTGTTTATCGCATTTTCTCGGCTATTGATTTGGATATCATTTCGAGAGGAATTCTCATCGACAGGTGTTTCGCCTTCAACTTGCTCATTTTCTTGCGGTTCTTGTATCGACTTCGCTTCAAGGGATTTAAGTTTGTCTTCACCTAAATGCAAAACTGCATTCAAACACTCTTCAAGTGCTTGTTTAATATAAGAGGTAGGCTGTGATTGCTCTGTAGCAGTATCAAGCGCACTGCTTAATGCACTAAATTCAGTAAGCGCCTCTTCGATATCATTTTTTAATGTTAGGAAAAGTTCAGCGGGAGTCTCTTGTGCACTTTTTACTATTAATTCAAAGTCAATTGCGCCCTGGGCTATTTTTTTTTCTCTCTTTTCTTCACTGAGTCGTGAGACGTCATAGGCCTGCTGGTATTCCCAGTAAGTAAAAGCTTCGTAGTTTTGGCTATCTGTTAATGCGATACTTTTAATAGGGATGATCAGTGCCCCTTCACTTGCGACACCATTTAAACCAACTAATGCAGAGACCTTATCAGATATCTCATCACCATCATCAAGCATTGGATAAAGTGCATCAAAGTGGTTACTAACTAGCTCTTTTGCAACTTTGAAACCAAAAGCCAGTCCTTTAAAGCCGTGGATTCGACACAATGCCTCAGTAAACCACGCCAAATACTCAATATCTTTACTTTCTGTTTTTAATGCAGTGCTACACAATTCTAATAATGGTTGCCAATCACGTGCCAAAGACGCGATCCCTTCATCATCAACAAGCGCAAGTCTTTCAGCAGCACGTAGCTGATTGCGCATATCTTTTAAGGAATAGTACGTTGAGGTAGGAGATACATCTGATCTAGGCTCAATGCCTGCGAATGCATCTTCACTAATCGGAGCTAAATATTCATCAAAAACAAACATTCCATCGCCTTAAAAATTCCTTTTACACCCAAAATAGAGACGTAAAATAATACATCTCTTATTTATAATTTCAAGCCACAAAAGCATTAATTAAAATTAAATTACAAAAAATAAAATAATTAAACAAAAATTATCCACCTTATTAAAATAATATATTAGCTATTTAATAATAAGGGCACAGTCAAGTCATCATTAATCAATGTTTTATCATTAGAATTATCCAGTTTTTCATTTTTCACTAAAATAAAAGTAACATTATCTCTTGCACCACGCACAAGAGTGGAGTGAATTAATGCCATTCCTGAATCAATGATATTTTTAGGCGCTAAAGCAATACTAATTTCTGAATCACTTAACTCACCTGTTAAACCATCCGAGCAAAGTAAGAAAATATCATCAGTTAATAAGTCACCTTCAACAAAGTCGACAGACAGCTCATTTTGCACCCCCACCGCACGCGTAATTACGTTAGCTAAAGGATGGTTTATTGCCTCTTGCTCTGTTAGTAATCCTTCATCGATTAAATCATTAATCTGACTATGGTCCCGTGATAACTGCAACAAAGAGTTAGACCTGTATCTATATATTCTGCTATCACCTACCCACAGAGCAGAATATTTATTGTCTTTAAAAAACAGTACAGTAACGGTTGTACCGGCCGTTTTATTACTTAAAAAGTCACTGCTATATTCAAGCAGTTTCGTATTTGCACTTTGTATTGCTTTAATCAACATCTCGGTTGAAATTGATGAAACAGGTAACTCTTCAACTTCAGCCTTAATAACATCAACTACTAGCTGACTTGCAAAATCGCCGGCTTCATGCCCACCCATGCCATCCGCTACAATCCAAAGGTTGTATTTATTAAGTTCAACATAAGCATCTTCGTTTAGCTCGCGAATAACTCCACGGTGAGACACGGCATAACTGATAAAATTTTTATTCACACTCACTTACCTGGGTATAATTCCATTCCCAATGCTGCCAACGTCCATCTAGCATTGCAGCCACTTGATTTACTGGTGGTAAACCTGCTGTAACAAAAACAACAGGCTTGATATCTATAGAACCGTGGGTCCACCAAACACTATAATCCCCATATTTATTGAGTAAGAGTGAATGCAATACATCATCGACAGTTCCACCACCTAACTCATCTCCTTGAAACTCAAAAACTACAGCAGATTTATTTTCATCTGGAGAAAGGCTTTTACTGAATATTTTAGCGGGTGAACGGCTCTCCTTAAGCGTACTCATCACCTTCTTCTGCCATAAACTTAAGTCTACACTGTCATCAAGTACAGATAACACAGCGTCTTCATAATCAAGAGACAGTTGATTCGAATTTAACGTCGCAATGGGAGTGCTATCGCTATCAACGAGGACCGTAAAAGGATAATGGCGCCCTACAGCATCAACACTTGGCAAAAGCGTTCCTTTTTTAGCACTACTCGTTATTAAATTTTCTGACAATGCAAAATGCCAAACTGGACTTGTTAAATAACGCTCTTGCCATTGAGCACCCAGTTGCTCTTTGCTGACTGCGATAGCAGCTTGTAACCAATGCTCCCAGTGCTCTGAAAACTGCTGACAAACTCCTTCTTGGACAAAGTCACCCAAAAATGGAACCTTGCCCAAATAGCCAATCCCTATAGCCTTGTCGGACATGAAAAACTCTCTATACTTGCGTTCCAAAATGGATGTCTAATTGAATTTGGCAACAATTCAACCATTGCATTATTACCTTGCAGCGAAAAGTGTAGCTCTAAGTCATTTTGTGTTTCGGCTCGCTGGGCCTTTAAATCATCTAACATTCGATAAAAAGACCATTCGCCACTGTAACTAGTATTGATTGTTCTGCCCCCATACGGTGGTGTAAACACAATTCTGGTTTTACTTTGGGCAACGTCTCCTGGCCAAACAATGCTCTTAACTTTCGGCGGACCATGCCTATAAATCATTGACTGACCATCTATTTCTATCATGAAACTGGAAATCGTTTGGTCTAATTTAATTGGCTTTAAACCAAACTCTATTCGCGGTGTATTGCTATTCCCATCAAAGAATACTTCGCGAATTCTGGCCGCTTGCTCAAACATTCTAAGTGCAGACTCGCTTACTCCTATATTTTTTTCAAAACGCCATGGGCTCTTACTCGTATCGACACTTGGTGCGATATAGGTCGTGAAGAAGTTATCAATAGTGCCTTCAGGCCCAAAGAAATCCGAAAAATCTTTAAGATTAATTTCTTTATCCGAGTGAGGTACTAGCGGGTAACGCCCTACAATTGCTGCGTTGTACTCTCGTAAAACACTGCTTCTCCAGATTTCGTTAAGGTGTTGATTGGCACTTTTTCTAGTGATGTTTGACGTATCTTGGCTTATGTTCAACAACCAATGACTGGCAGGATAAGGCAGCCCTTTACTTTGAAACTCAAGCTGGCTTAGAAATTCTGGTTTATTTTTGCCACTTAATTGGTTCTTCACAGAAGACTTTAGTAAGCCACCACGATCAAGTTGATTTAAGTAAATATTTAGCTCTCTTAAACTTGCTTGTATTGTTTCGAGTTGCTGTGGTTCGATTTCTAAAATATCACTAAATGCTTCTTCTACTTGATGACCAGGAAGCTTGACCTCAAACTTTGGAGTTTCATTTGGTAAGTAACGCTTAAGTCTATTAGCCTTAGTATGCATAGCGACTTCAGCTGCATTTGCAGCCACTTTACCGGCAGCCTTTTGGTTTTCAGAAATAGGCAACTTAGTCAACTGAACATTTTTTTGAACCGTTGTAATAATATTTTTTATTGGCGCTTCAGGTCCCGCTAAAACATTAGTAACGCGAACACCTTCTGTTGGTGAATTGAACTCTTTTAAAGTCAGCTCATCGACAAACGAACGCCAGTAATAAATATAATCTTGAAAATACTTTTGCTCTAATTTCTTTTCGATCTCCGCTTTAGAAATATCGTATGTGTTTGCAGCTTCTTCACCGTAAACCCAACTACTTGCCATCAGATTACCCAGCATCTTGCTTTTCTCGACATTGAAGATGCCATGGTAACCATTATAAGTATAAAGGCCTGGAATACTTTTCATCGTAGCTTCAGGATTTTGAAAACTAAATTCTCTCGCGCTTTCGTAGCTTATAATGTCCGTTAGTTTTATTGGTGGAATGCTACTTTCCATAAAATCAGCTTGTAATCTTTGGTAAGCTCTTTCTGCGATTGGCAATTTTGTTAGTTCAGCTCTAGCAAGGCGAACAGCTTGATGATCTATTTCTTGCCCAGAAATACCATAATCGAGGAGTGCTCGTGTGTGAGCCATTAAATCAGCACGATTGGTTACGTTAACATCACCCGGAAGAGCTCTTTCGTAGTAGGCGCTAAACCATGCAAGTAAATCATCTTGGTTATAATGCTCAGGTTCAAATAACATCAGATAGCTACGCAAAGTCTCATATAAATAACTCAAATAGTCTGCTTGTTGTTCCATCTCAGATGTTAGCGCATTGAGTAGAAATGGTTCTAAGTATGTTTTTAAAGAACGTAAGTAGGCGCTTTTCGAAGCTTCTGTTAGCTCTTCAACTTTACTAAAACCATACGCTTCAAAGTCTTCTGCATTAATTTTATTAACAGGGAAGTTCTTTAGCGCATTAAAGCGCTGATTCAAAATAATTAGATTACTTTTATCGACCGTATTTTGATCTAATACTTGATATTCAGCTAAAGCTTGATTCGTTTCATCTATTAGATCACTATTCCATGAAAAGCTAATAAACCAAGAAACACTTAATGTAATCAGTGTTATACATGTTACGGCTAGGCATGAAACGCGTAACCACTTACTTTGCTTTTCATGATGTTTGTTAGTACTTGCTAGATTCTGTTCAGGAAAAATAACACTTTCTAATAAACGCTTGATAAAAAAGCTTCTAGTTTGGTTAATATAATCTTTTTTTGCTGAGCTTTGATCACTCAACAAATTAGAAGGTGTTCCCTCTTGCGTTGCACTCGTAAGATAGACACCTCGAAATATTGGCAAGCTTTCATACGCATTTGGTGTAAATATTTCTTTCAAAAAAGAGTAACCAACACTCTGAAGAGCACGAAGTTGCTTCGGAAATTCAAACACTTTAGAGCGGTTCACTAAATCATGCTCGTTAATCAAACGTCGATTTAATAACGAAGTAAGGTTTGAAATTAATCCATGAAATTCTTTGTTAAACACTTCAATTTGATTGTCAGAGTCAGTATCTAGTTCAAAAGTTACCCCCCAAACTTGCTCCGTTTCTTCATCACTGAGCTCACTAAAAAACTCTCTAAAGCCTTCAACCAAGTCGACTTTTGAAAAAATAACATACACAGGAAAGGTCATGCCAAGCTGCCCTTGAAGCTCCTGTAATCGTTGCTTTATCGCACGGGCATGTAAGTTACGCTCAGTTTTAGTTTGATTCATCAGTTCGGATATCCCCATACTGATGATCACACCATTTACAGGCCGCTTGGGTCTGTATTTTCTAAGTAGACCTAAAAAACCTTGCCATGCCTTTGAGTCATGTAAAGCATGGCTATTTTGTGTTGTGTAACGACCTGCGGTATCGATAATCACTGCTTTATTAGTAAACCACCAATCACAATTACGCGTACCACCAACACCGTGAATTAGGTCTGTGCCTAGCTTTTCCTTTAAAGGAAAATCAAGACCCGAGTTATTAATGAAGTTTGTTTTACCTGAACCAGGAGGGCCAATCATGATATACCATGGTAGCTGATAGATATTACGACCATTAAAAAGCTTAGCATCCTTCAATAACTCGATCGCCTCAACCATACGAGTTTTTAAGGTTTTAATTTCTTCTTGGACTTCATCTGCAGAATTAGCATCAACCTCAATCAGTTCTTCTGTCATGCTGGTATTTCGTTTGCTTTGATTTCTGAACTCAATCAATTTAACAACGGTATATACCAATAAAATTGCTAAAATTGTGATAGCACGTGCTGCAACACTTTCAAACGGTTTATAATCGGCGATCGCAATCAGTGGACCACCAAACCAGATAAGTAGGAAGAGAGCTAAAAAGCCAACAACAATCATTACCTTACGAGAAGTAGCAGCGTACATAGCGCGCTTGCACTTTTGAATAAAACTCATCACAACTCCATTAAAAAAGTAAGTCGATTTCAATTCGGCGGTTTAATGCCTTATCTGAATTCGTATTGCTCACTAAAGGCTCTGCTGAACCTTTTCCTTCTGGCCATAACCTTCCCATTAAGCCTGTATTCTTAGCCATTGAGTTTGCTACTTGTGTAGCCCTAGCTAATGATAAATGCCAATTCGAAGGATACTGACTGGTACTTATTGGGCTATCGTCGGTGTGACCTGTGATTAAGATTTTGCCTTTTGTTCCTTCAAGGCTTAGCGCTAACTTCTCTAAAATTGGTTGGAAAGACGGCAAAAGTATCGCTTCGCCTGAGTTAAACAAACTCTCATTATTTATTGTTATTCTGATTCTATCTGTTTGTTGCTCAACACTGACTATACCGCGTTGTATTTCAGTGTGTAATAACTGGGTTAACAAGTCCAATTGCTTACTTTTATTGCCTTCAACTTGTGAAGATGACAAAGGATGAACTAACTTCAAATTTTCAGCTGTTGCGTCAACTTGCTCATTAAGGCGCATGTTGAAAAACAAATAAACCACAAGCGCAATTAAAGCAAGCACCGAAATTACAACCCAAAGTGGAATTTGATTTCTTAGCTCCATACCTGCTGCAACACGGCTTTTCCAGCTAGGTGCTAAAAATTGGCTATGTGGTCCATCTATTTGATTAAGAATGTGGTAAATTCTATTACGGTAATCTTCTAGCTTACTTTCCCCGCTGGCTTCAACTCGAAACTTACCTTTAAAACCTAAATTTAAGCAATGGTACTGTAGCTCTAAGAAGTTTCTGTTCATTTCTGGGTGTACTAAAGCATCATCAAGCAAAGTAAAAAAGTACTCACCACCAAATGTTTCTTTATGAAAAGTAGATAGCAAGCTCTCTTCAGCCCATTCCAGCGAACTCCATTTTGCATTTAATACAGCTTCATCGATAACAGCACATAGGCAATAACGTGCATTATTAATGACCGTAAGTTCAATAGACTTTGCACGTAGATTGGTTTCAAATCGCTTAATTGATTCAATAGCCCGATGCTTTAAAGCTGCTAAACTGTCAATTTGTGATGACTGATTAATAAAAATAATCAATGAAAAGCTGTCATTAGCTGCATCGAGTAATTCATTTTTAAAAATTGATACAGAACTAACATTCGCCTTTTCAGGTGAAGAGTGACTAAAAGAGACAACGGTTTTGTCACTCGAACCTTGTGATGCATCAGCATTTGATTTATCTCGGCTTAAACGGCCGGGACGTGGTTTGATTATTGTTTCATCCATTGAAACGCTTCCTTTTTAGCTTCTAATTGCCCAAAGAATTAAGTTTAAATCAGGGTAGTTGCCCGACAAATGAATAGCGATACCACCGCTTGATTTGAGTTTGCTCCAATGTTCACTGTTTTTATTGAGCTCAAAATAATGATACCCAGCATGGTAAGGCACTTGACGTGGAGCCGTAGGTAAGCCATTAATTGAGATCCCTGGCAATTGGTTATTTACTAAATCTCGGATCGACTCAACGCTACCAATCTTAATTTGCGAAGGTAATAGCTTTCTTAACTCTTCATGCGGAATACTCGCTTTAACTGCGAGTACAAATTGAGCAGAGTCAAGTATCGACTTATCTCTTAATGCACCAAATGAGATACCAAATTTGCTTTGTTCTAATTTAACTTCAGTGGCTGTTTGTTCAATCACCTGACTTAATGATTGATAGAGGAAGTTCACAACTTCTGCAAAAACAAACTGTAAATTTGTATGGTCATATTTAGGAAGTTGCGGTACCCGCTTGTTAACAGCACTAAAAGTTGCAAGTTCTCCTGCAAGCTCAATTAGTCGCGTGTAAAGCTCTCGCGGATGAACACGTGAATGCGTTAATAAGCTTTGAAAAACTGCATCATATTTATTAAGAGTTTGTAGCATCAGAAAATCGGCCACTGATGTACTACCTGCATACCCTTGGCACAGCCTCACTGCAATACTTTCAGCACGTTGCTTAATTAAGCCTGATACTTCTCTGACAAGCGCTGTTAAAGGCTTATTACTGCTAACATAGAGGCTTGGCGGAACATACTTAGAGTCAAGTTTAATTGCCCCTTCACTAGTCACTTCTGTAATTCTTGCAAGCGGCAGCAAGACATAACCTGATGTATCATCAGACATTAACATCAGTCTACTATGAAGCTTAGCAACTTGAATCATTTCTTGAGCTTGAGAGCCTAAACTGTCATCACTTACTGATAAATCTGCAACTCGGTAACGTGTCACCAATTCGTCGTCTTTAGAAGATAGATTAATGCCACTTCCTTTCAGAGCCGGTATTGCAAGGCATACTATTTCATCATAGGCACTTTTAGCTACAATCAAAGGCTCAGGAAGGTATTCATCGCCGGGCATCTGAATTGGGCATAAGTCTGCTGCAATAGCAGACAACTTATCAATGGCAAATTGGCCTGTTACAAGTAGCTCACTATTAATCTCAAGCTCTATTACTCCCCATGAATCAGGAACAGTGCCCCCTATAACTCTTCTAATTACACTAGAAACATGCTTATCTGCCTGTTGAAAGTGCTGAGGTCTTAAGAACATTCCTTCTGTCCATGCGACCCGCGTGTAATCACTCATGTTTATTCCTTTAATCTTTCATATATACAGCTAACGACTCAACATTTACGTCAATGTCATCATAGCCTGTTGGATCAACCTCTATTACCGCGCGCCAACGGGCTTTTTCAATATCTCTATAAGCGACTACAACACCAACAAAGCGAGTGTTTCTATTTAAATTCATTTTATATTCAATTGTTGAACCAGGCTGTAGCTCTAGCTCATCTTTTTTTAGAAGATCAGGCCCAAGTACTGCTTCAGGATTTTCATACAAACTAAAAAAATCTTGCGTATCGAAAATGGTGCGAGAGCTCAGTTCAAACACTTTGTAAACAACAGGTGAAGGACGATCAGAGATATCTGGATTCACATCTGAGGCCACTGAAATATTTAAATCAGTAGATGGGGGCACAAACTTATTTACTGTTGTACAGGCTGTTAAAAATACCCATAAAGCACCTACAAAGGTAAGCTTGAACTTCAACATTGCATTATTCCTTCATTGTAATACAGCTAATTTCCACCATTGTACGCCTTCAGAAAATCATCAGAAAATGCTAAAACGCCTTTAGCTTTAACATCATCTGTAATATCAGCATACAATTCGTTATATATACGCCAGCTAGAAGCACCACCATAAGCAGGCAATGAACTAAGCAACCCACCATTATTGCTTTGTGCTTTTATGCCATCGGGTGATAATTGTTCTAAAAGACCATTAAGTGCCCCTGTTGCACCTGCTAATAACCCTTGCTCGTGAAGTTTTGTATCAACAAAGCTTTCTTTAATTGCTTCATTTGCTGGCAAAAAACTTGCACTATTGCGAACAAAAAGATTCTGCATTACATCATCAATGGTTGCTGAAAACTTAAGTGGATTATTCTGTTCAACTTTAAACGTTGTGTGATTCAATTTAAGTTGATTCTTAATATTTGTTCGCTGGCGAATCAAATCCATCGAGCCTTCAAGGAAAAGCTTAAAGCATTCCCCCATACGCTGCCATGTGTCTTCATTTTGCAGCTCCGCTGATAGCTTTTCATTGACACTTAAGCCATTTAAAAATGAAGAGATTAACTTCGATGAGTTAGGAATTTGATTATCTTTTACAGGTGCGCTAACAGAGGCGTTATTTGCAGCAATTGCACTATTGCCATTATTAAACGGCTTACTATCGTTAACTGCTGGAGTGCTAATTACAGGCTCTTCTGCCGGTAATACAGGCACGCTATTTTCTTTTTCTTCTGCCGTAGCTGAAAGTTGTGCGAGTTCATCCCAATCCTCTGGAATGGGTTGACTCAGGCTTTGTTGTGAAAATATGTCGATATTATCACTCGGTGCTTCCGTAAAAGTAGGCGCTACTATTGCCTCTTCCAGCACATTTGAACTGTCATGAGCTACTTGTCGCTCAGCAGAGCCACTAAAATCTTCAGTTGAGCTCTTTAATTCAGGCTGTAATGGGTTAAATGAGTTGATTTGCGACTCAAAACCTTGTGGTTGATTAGCTTGCTGGATTGTAGATTCAATTTGATAGTCACCAATAGTGAAAACATCACCATCACTAAGGCGGTGCTTATTTTCTTTACCTAAAGGAGATACAGAAAAGTTTACAAATAGTCCATTGGTTGAGTAGTCATATACATAAAAGCCATCAGTTTCTTTTACGATTTTGCCATGACGGCCAGATATTACTTTTTCAGGATCAGGTAAATACCAATCACACTGTTCTGAACGACCAAAAGTTAATTCATTTTTTACTACTTTTTTCGCATCTATCTCAGGAGACAGCCTGTGATAACTGGTAACATTTAGAATCACTTCCATTTGATTGTTAGTCCCATAAATACAAACATTCTAATAGGATAAAATACTTCACGGAATAAAGTCAACGCGCAAAAATACCCAAATTTGAAATTTAAAATAATTTTAAAAAACAAAATAAAAGAACATAAAGTAGTACCCACTTAAAAACCAAACCTTAAGTACTATTTCATTAATATAAACTGAATGATTGCTTATTGGTGTATTTTTTGTAAAATATGCACCAGTCAAAAGGAGATTGATTTTATAAAAAGGAATTATAATGACTTCTGAAAACGATAAAACACGTATTGCCTCAATAAAAAATAAAAATGCAATACAAAAAGAAAGCAAGCTTCATCTAATTGGTAAAACACTCGCAAAACGCTATTTAATTGAAGAATTAATTGGCGAAGGTGGGATGGGTTATATTTACCGAGCACGAGACACCTATCTAAATACTAATTCAAATCAAGACGATATCGTCGCTATCAAAGTATTACATCCAGAGCTAGCTGACTCTGAAGATGCGTTATTGTTGTTGAAAGATGAGACTATTAAAACTCGCGCTCTCTCTCATCCTAACATTGTGAGAGTTTTTTCTGCTGCATCAAGTGACATGTACCATTTTGTAGTAATGGAATGGATTGAAGGTGAAACTCTTGAGCAATTAATTAAAAGAAATAAACCCAGTGGTTTATCTCAAAAAAGAGCTAAGCCTATCATAAATCAGCTAATCGATGCCCTTACTTATGCCCACTCTAAGGGAATAGTTCATAGTGATTTAAAGCCTTCAAACATAATTCTTGACTCACAAGGAAACTTAAAAATCTTGGATTTTGGAATTGCAAAGACAAATCTACATGAAGATAAATATGCAGCTCCAGCTAACGATGAACAACCTAATAGCAATGGATATACTCCTACTTATGCGAGTCCTGAGCAATTAAATGGAGGCAAACCTTCCGCCAAAGACGATGTATTTGCATTTGGCTGCCTCGTATTTGAGTTATTAACAAGCAAGCATCCGTACAATAGAGTCGCTGCAAATCAAGTAGCAAAAGATACAAGTGTCAAGAAACCAAGCAATTGCTCTATCAGTGTTTGGCTCAAACTCAAAAAATGCATTTCACTTGATGCTGCAAATCGTCCTAAATCATTGTCCGAAATTAGGTCCGAACTAAACAATAATAGAACCACTCTATTTATCCATGCAGCTTGCTACGCTTTACTTCTTGGCGGTGCTGGTTACCTTTACTTCTCTCAAAGTGATACACAGCAATTGATTGAAGCAAACTATCAGAACTCGCTCGCAAAAGTTGAACAACTTGAAACATGGATGGGTTGGTCTAGTGATGGCTTACCACAACGCCTAAATGAAATACCTCCACAATATAAAGTTTTAAAAGAAGGTCTTTTAGCTGTCCATCAAAATAAAATCGTAGAAAAATTTTCTCAGCAGGTTGAAGATTTACCACGAACTTCCATAAATACAAGAGCGTATGATGAAGCTATTCATATCTATGACGAAGCGAAAAAGGTCTACCCTGATTCTGAAACACTAAGTAATAAACTCGAAAGTTTACTTACTGAAAGGCAGTCGATCCTTTCTGATCTTAGCTATCGTCTGGATGTACTTTTATCGCAATCGAGGTATACCGAGAGCGGTGACAATAATATAGATAGCCTTGTATCTCAAATAAACATTATTGATTCTAGTTTTGTATACACACCCAACCAAGAACACATAGATAATTTCAAACTAGCTGTTTTAAGCTCGATTGAAAACGAGGATTTCGTTACACAGAAAAGGCTACTTGATGTAGGTGAATTAGTTTTTTCAAATACTTCAGAACTTGAGCCACTCGTTACTGCGTTGAGGAAAAAAGAGTCAGCCATGATCGCTTTAGCTGAATATAAGAAAAAAATCAGTGAGGGGATCACAGTCAGTTACCCTGACGATGACGCAAAGATTTTTTATCAAGAAAAGTTAGCAAAGTTTAGCTCTCAACTAGCTAATGTTTCAGACTATAAGCAGCTTATCGAATTTGATGAGTCATTTAGCAAAGAAGCAGAAATTTTCCCTGAGTCATTTGAGCCTATTTTAATGATCAAAGATCAGATAGCGACAACGTATATTTCTATGGCAAGCAGCTTAATGAAAGTAAAAATGTACCGAACGGCAGAGAAGCTAGTTGAACGCAGTGAAGAAATACGGAAGAGTCTAGAAAATACCCTCTAACTCAGTAACTTAAATAATCAAGCGTCAGAGAAGAGCAATTTTGCAAAGTTTTACTTTTGAAAACACCACTCTTCTTCTTTCACGTTTACTAAATAGTGTAATTAAATGGAGTAATTATGAAAAAATTAAGTCTGGCTTGTGCGTTAGTAATACTAGCGGGCTGCTCATCAACTACAGAAGTTTCACCGGAGCCAGAGCCAATTGTAGAGCCTGTAGCTGAAGTGGTAGAAGAAGTACCTGTAATTTCATTAACGGTAGTCACAACACCTGATGATGCGCGCGTTCGTATTATGAATATTAAACCTGTTTATGAAGATGGTATTGAACTTGATGAAGGTAAGTACGACATTGAAGTAACCAAGCCAGGTTACTTAACTTACCGCAAATGGGTTGTTGTTGATAAGAAAACAATTCTAACAATTGAACTTGATAGCATTGAATCAATTCAAGCTGCTCAATAAGAGGTTTTAACAAAAAAGGAAAGCTGTTGCTTTCCTTTTTTGATCTACTTTTAAATTAACTGAAAATAATACAGCGACCATATCGCACTACAATTAACAATAACTGTTAACCAGAGTACGGCAATAAAACTGCGTTTTTTAGATTTGTGTCTCAACCATTGCTGCGCAATGAATGAACCTGGCCAACCGCCGATTAACCCTAAAATATGCAGTGTACGCTCAGGTACTCTTATAACATGCTCGCCATGTTGCATTGCTAAACGTTTATCCCAGCCATACATCAAAAAGCTTATTAAGCTCGCTACACTGTAAGTGCCTGCAATAAAGTAGGTAATATTAAGTTGCCATGATGTCAGCCATAGCAGCGCTAAAAACAACAATGAAAATGTAATTAATGTTTTCTTAATCAACGAAGTATCACCTATACTGTGCAAAACAAATTAATTTTATCGGGGCGCTATTATGGCATACCTAAAATCACTTTTACTATCACTCTGCCTGTGTTCGCTTTCTGTTATGGCAGCAGAGCAACAACTTGATGACAAGCTAAAAGTGTTTGAACCATACTTAGGCACGTGGCAGTCAGACTTTAATGTCGCAGCAGGTAAACCTGCGGTGCAAGATGTGAGTACCTGGCAACGCGCGCTCAATGGCACGGCTATTAAAACCATTCACTCTATCAATGAAGGTGAATATGGTGGTGAGTCGATGATTTTTTGGGACAATAAAAAGCAGTCTTTGGTGTTTTATTACTTCACTACAGCTGGGTTTTACACCCAAGGCACTATGAATGTACTTAGCCCTACTCAGTTTGTTGCTTATGAAAATGTAACGGGTAATAAAGATGGGATCACTAAAGTCA
This sequence comes from Pseudoalteromonas sp. S2721, assembly GCF_005887425.1. Taxonomy (NCBI): domain Bacteria; kingdom Pseudomonadati; phylum Pseudomonadota; class Gammaproteobacteria; order Alteromonadales; family Pseudoalteromonadaceae; genus Pseudoalteromonas; species Pseudoalteromonas sp. S2721. Next base: position 9,800 of record NZ_PNCZ01000037.1, on the reverse strand, counting down.
AATCGACAAGCGAGTTTAAAGATAACAGCTTTGTAGTGTCGACCTCTTACCTTAAAAAAGGTCAATGGACAAAACCCGATACCCGAACTTACACCCGAAGCGAAAAAACGGTTAAGTTTAAGTAAGCTATACCCAAACCACCTCAAGATGCAGAAACTCGCACCTTGAGGTGGTTTGGGTATATAGCCGTGCTTTATTTATTACTTAATAAATTTTTTAAACGGCTGATCAACAGGCGTATCAGCTAAATGGTTCGTATAATTACTCATTACTTTTTGTGCTAAACCTAGAACAATTTCTAATAATTGCTGATTTCCATAACCCGCACTGTAAAACTCTTCTAACTCACTTTCGTCAATTACACCTCGGTTGCGCGTCATTGCTAAGGTTGTATTTCTTAAAGTTTCTAACTTGGGATCAGCAAGTGGAGTTTTATTAACTAACGCATCAACAATCTCTTGATCAACCTTCATACTCGCAGCGATTGCACTATGTGCAGGTACACAATAATGACAATTATGTTCAACATTAATTGTTTGCCAAACAACTGTCAGCTCTTGAGCATTAAACGATGTTTTTTGAAATAACTCATGAAGCACTTGGTAACCTTCAAGTAGTGTAGGTGCCTCTGCCATCACGGCATGTAAATTTGGCAACATACCAAAGGCTGATACTGAGTTATCGATAAGTGCTTTTGAGCCCTCTGGCGCGGTTTCTTTTGTGTAGAGTTCAAAGTTTTTCATGTTATCTCCTATCGTGTCTGACTAAGATTTATGATTAGCCTAGTTGTTTTTGAGCAGTTGTTCAAGTTAAAATTGAACAACTGCTCAATTTTGGTATTCGTCATGGTCAATAAAGTTAAATTCAATCGCGATGAAGTAATCACGAAGGCACAAATGCTATTTTGGAAAAAGGGTTTTTCTACAACATCTACCCGTGATCTCCAAACGGTCGTTGATATGCGCCCAGGCAGTATTTATTCAGCGTTTGGTTCAAAAGAAGGTTTATATTCAGAGTCTTTAAAAGTCTATGCTACGCAACTTAAGCTGTTGCTAGCGAGCCATATTGAGAATAGCGAAACAGTGCTTGATGGCTTACATGCATTTGTTGTTACGGTACTTGAAAGTGCTGAAGATGGATGTGAAGTATGTATGTTAATCAAAGCAAGTACAGAATTCGATCACACTCAGCCTAAACTTAAAACGTTAACCGATGACCTTTTGCAGCAGTTTGAACACGACTTATCGACTCTATTTGATATTGCACAACAGCGTGGTGAACTAGCCAACACTCATAGTCCGCTAGAATATGCTCGTTTATTTCAGATACAATTTACTGGCTTAAGAAGTTATTTACACAGGCCAATGTCGAAACCGATGACTGAGCAGCTTATTGGTATGATGTTCACACTTATAAAAAATTATTAAAGGGTAAGGCGTTTATCACCTTACCCTCACATATCAATGTCTAAAGTCTGACATTAAAGCCGGAATACCTGGCAGCATCCCCACTATTGCCATCACGCTTGTTAAGATAACAAACATCACTAATGGAATAATCCAGCGGCTCATTGGAGACAGCTCAGAGCTTCGCTCTTTACAACCAATTAAGCCCAAATTGTCGAGCAACATAGTTAATGACCAACCAAATGCAGGGTTCACTAAGGTCGAGGAAAACACCACAATAGCAGCTGATTGCGTAGTTTTACCTTCACGGGTCATTTCCATGCCAGCTTCAAGAAGTGGGATAAACACACCAACTATTAGCGCGACGCATAACACAGGTTGCCAAATAGCTAAATCCATTGGGTAGCCCCAAATACTGGCAATGATACAAAATAATGCTGTTAACACCGCTCCCGCAGGAATTGGGCGTTTAGCGATAGCTGCTGGCACGATGTAGGTTCCCCATGACGAGGTAAAGTTAGAGCCGCCTAACAATGAACCAAATGTCTGGCGGATTGAAGCACTAAACATGGTATCGTCAATGTTCATTTGTACTTTTTCAGTGCGTTCTGGGTAACTAATTTTTTGGAATACTTGATGTCCTAAAAAGTCAGGTGACCACATGGCAACCGCAAGCACCGCGAATGGCAAGACCACTACAAAGCTCTCTAGGGTTGGTAATCCCAGCATCCAACCGGTATTTTCACCCCACCAATACATTGGGTTCATATTTGGTAAACCCGGTGCTGTTTTAAACTCAAACGGCGCCCCTAGTAAAAATGCAATTAAACCGCCAAGCAAGCAACTTAATGGCACGGCTAACCAACGTTTTTTGTAGTGCTCAAGTAAGGCGTACAACACGATAGTCGATAAAATTACAATGAAAGCAATATGGGTCATATCAATGCCTTCAGCCCATGCAAACAGCTTTTTAACCTGTGAAATCGTACCAATAAAGCCAAGGTAAAGCAGTAAACCGCCACACACGCCTCGGCTGGTTAAACCCGCCAGTAAACTCCCGCCTTTACTAAGCGCCAGTAATAAGCCAAACGCCCCTATCAGTAAACCGAAGGCCATTGGGTGACCACCCGCTGCCACCACTATCGGGATCAAAGGAATAAGCGGCCCATGCGTACCCGCTAAGTTTGCTGTTGGTAAAAAGAAGCCCGAAAATAATAAAATGAAGATCGATACAATTAACAGCTCATAACGCACGTTTTCTAAAATAAAGCCTTCACCTAAGCCCAATGGCGCTGCAAATGTTGCAGCAATTGCACCCACCATGACCACCTTGCCTATGGTCCCTGCCATGGCAGGGATAGAGTCTTCTAATTCAAACCGATAGTCACGAAATGGTAAATTTGGACGCCAACGCTTAGGCTGCATAATTTGTAATTCGTGTTCAAGGTATTCGTCACGACTCGAAAATTCACTGCTGGGTTTATGAAGATCTTGATAGCTTTGTTGCTTCTTATTCATAAGTTCTCCTACTACCTATCTTGAAAAATTGTGTGAGTTTTTATTATGCAGTTAGGGTAAAGCAGCCTGACGTAAAACACGATTAGGCAAAAGGTAGGGTATGAATTTATAAAATAGGTGTTTTTAATAAACTGAGAGCATCCGAAAATAAATTTAATACATTGATATAAATAGCTTTATTTATAAAAAATGCTTTGAAAGAGTAAGCTAAAGGTTATTTTTCAAACACATTAACTATTAGTCTAATAAATTGTATGAATAGCAGACAATCAAGTTGTTAAGTCACAGAAGACAAGCGTCACGCTTGCTTGGCGCACGAAACACGTTTCACGCCTACGGCCAAGGTTTACTTTTGTGTGGTGATTAATCATTCATGACTAAAGTCATTCCTACGATAAATAGATACAAGATGCGAGCTTGTAGCAGCGATTTCACATCGCGTTTTTCTCGCATCTCTTATCTCGCAACTAGAACTTATAGCTCCTCTCTATTTCGTCTTTAACTTATTCAACTCATCATCTTGTTGTGCAACAAGTGCATTAAGAGTTTGGCTACCATCACCGGCTTGGGTAGATAGCTCAGCGAGTTGCGATGCGGCATCTGAAATTAACGTCAGGTTGCGGTTTATTTCTTCTGTGACCGAGCTTTGCTCTTCTGCAGCCGTTGCAATGTGGGTAATTTGTTGCGTGATTTCGTCTACTTTAACTACAACTTCGTGTAATGCATCAAATGCAACTGAGGTTTCATCTACCGCGGTCTGTGCACGCACAACACCTTGTTCAATAACCTTAGACGCATTACCTACTTCTAGCTGTAAGCTGTCAATTAAACCACTGATGTCATCGGTTGATGAACGAGTTTTTGAAGCAAGAGCCCTCACTTCATCAGCCACCACCGCAAAGCCACGACCTTGTTCACCAGCCCTTGCTGCTTCAATTGCCGCATTCAGTGCAAGTAAGTTTGTTTGCTCTGCAATCGTTCGGATCACGTCTAAAATTTGTGTAATGTCGTTACTGCGTGCCGCAACTTTTTCGACCGCTTGATTAGCCTCTTTAATTTCGTCCGACATGGTTTTAACTTGGGTAACCGCAGACGACAAGCTCGATTCACTGCTAACAACTAAACCATTTATTTCATCGGCTTGTTGCGCTGACTGCTCTGAGGCTCTTGCAACTTCAAGGGCTGTTGCGCTCATTTCGTTCATAGCGGTCACTACGCTCTCAATTTCTTGGAATTGAGCTTGAACGTTGTGCTTAGTATCAACGGCAACACTAGTCGCTAGGTGAGCCTGCTCTTTGGTTTGCGTTGATACATTCTTAAGCTCGCCAATTAAATCGCGCAATTTAGCAAGAAACGCATTAAAGCCAGTTGCTAATGCGATTAGCTCAGCGTGAGTATCAACATGTAAGGTCTGAGTTAAGTCACCTTCAGCACTAGCAAGGTTATCAACGCGCTTTTGAATCTGCTGTAATGGTGCCACAATTGTACGGATCACTAAGGTCATGATCACAAAGGCTGCACCAGCAATAATAATACCCGTCACCAAAATCAAACCGCCTAGTGTATTGGCATTTTCACTCATGCTATTTGCTAGCGCTTGAGGCCCTTCAAGGGCAAGCTCGGCGGGTACTTCAATCAGTAAGTTCCACTGTGTTTTTGCAAGCTTTATGGTAATTGGGTAGTTAACTAAATACTCATCACCGACTTTAAATACACCACTTTGCTTTTTCGCTTTTACGTAATTGTCTAAAGTGCTTTTAGCCACCGCCTCTTTTAACGGTCTGCCAAGCTTATCTTTGTAATGGCTGCTACCAACCACTAAATCGAGTGAGCTTAATAAAGTGACTCGGGCTTTGCCGTTATACAATTCTTTTGAGAGTTGCTCGGTCATGCTTTGAAATACAGGCAATGTTAAATCAACCCCGGCAACACCAATAAATTCGTTATCACGAAGAATGGGCACAGTTAAAGAGGTCATCATTTCAGAATAACCAGGGGTGATTTCGTATAAGTAGGGTTCCATAATACATGGCACTTTGGTGTCTTTTACACACAAGTACCACTCAGCTTCACGCTGACCAAATTCATTGAGCGTATCCACATATTTTTCAGCCGCATCGTCAACTGCCTGCTGTTCTATGCTGCCATCTCTATTACGAGTAAAGTAGATTTCTAAAGTACCTACACCAGCAACTGAGTGATCATAACCACTAATAAAATTAGCATCTCGGCCATCAAACGCATTTGCTTCAAATTGCGAATAAATAGATGAAAGAATAGTATTTTTTTGTAGCAAAGAGCGATTTAACTCAACCACCGCATCTCGAGTTAAGGTGCCTGCTGCATCGTGATCCCCTAAGATTGCTGCAAATGAGTAAGGTACTCGATAGGCTTCGTTTATGAAACCTGCAACTTGTTCACCATACGCTACGGCATTTGAGGCTAGCTTTTCTTCAACTTCGGCGACAATCAGCTTTTCTGATTGCGCAGCTAAATCTTGGTTACTGCTCGATAATTGCCACCATAAAACACTTGATAAAACAAAAACGGTTATGAAAATGCTTCCAACTGTAAGCCATAACAACTTTTTCGCTAACGCTAACTGCCGCATTGATTCTTCCTGCTACTATTATAAATCACCTTTAGTTTAGACCATTTGACTGGTTTCATTAGGATAAATATAAAAAAAGTATGATTTCTAATAATTAAAAAGTAAGTTAATAATCAGCTAAATTAATAATAAACACCAACAGGCGAAAACAATGCAGCAACACACATTTGATTTTGACCAAATTATTATAGGCTCGGGATTTGGTGGCTCTGTGAGTGCGCTTCGCCTAAGCGAAAAAGGTAACCGGGTTTTAGTACTTGAAAAAGGTCTTCGCCGCGAAGATAAAGAGTTTCCAAAGACCAACCTAGATATCAAAAACTATATGTGGCAGCCAGAAATTGGCCTTAAAGGCTGCATTCAATTTTCGTTTACCAGCAAAGTCGCAGTGTTACATGGCGTTGGTGTTGGCGGTGGCTCACAAATTTATGCCAATGTGCACCTTATTCCTGATGATGAAGTCTTTCAATCTCCTGCTTGGACACGGATAAAATCAGACTGGAAAGACAGCCTCATGCCCTACTATGGCCTTGCACAGCGCATGTTAGGTAGCGCCAAAAATACCTATACCAATGTTGCCGATCACACACTAAAAGACATTGCTGATCAGATGGGGCAAGGCGACTCATTCAAAACCGTGAACACCGGGGTGCTTTTTGCAAAACCCGGCGAAGCCTATAAAAAAGAGCTACCCGACCCATACTTTAGTGGCGATGGTCCGAGGCGAAATACCTGCCATTACTGTGGTAGCTGCATGATTGGTTGCCGCCATAATGCCAAAAATACTTTAATGAAAAATTATCTGTACTTTGCAGAACGCAACGGTGTAGAGATAAGACCTAGCTCTGAAGTAATCAAAATCATCCCGCTTAATGCAGATGGCAGCGCCGGATACAAAATTAAAATTAAAGATACCAGCCATCGCAATAGCCATATTTATACGCTGACAACACGGGGCGTCGTGCTAAGCGCAGGGGTCATGGGCACTGTGCCTTTGCTTTTAAAAATGCGCGATAAAGACAAAACACTGCCCAATATTTCAGCTTGGCTAGGCCAGCAAATTCGCACTAACTCAGAAACCCTCACCACCGCGAACAATACCACTAAAAAAGTTGATGATGGCGTTGCGATCAGCTCATTTATTTCGGTCGACAAAGACACCAACATTGAAATTTGCCGGTTTAGAGAAGGCGCTGATGGCACATGGCTATATTTACCTTACGTTCCTATGGTGACAGGCAAAGGCCTCAAGCGTATTGCTAAGTTTTTAGTGAATACACTGCGCCATCCAATAAAAACAGCTAAAGTATTGCGGCCAAAAGGCAAAGCCCGCAGCTCAATTGTATTTTTGGTGATGCAAAAATCCGAGGCGTTTATTCACCTTGAATGGCGACGTAAATGGTATCGATTATTTAAAAACAGCATTACTGCGGTGCAAAAAGACAATGACACGCCGCTTAGCGTCAGTTTTCCAAAAGCAGAAGAAGCAACCAAACTCTACGCCGAAAAACTCGGTGGCGTGCCAGGCTCTGCCTTAACTGAAGTGCTCTTTGGTGCCCCAATGACGGCGCATATAATGAGTGGAGTCGCCATGGGCACTGATGCCTCTAACGGCGTTGTTGATAGCTCAGGTGAAGTGTTCGGCTATCAAAACCTACGTGTTATTGACGGCTCAATCATACCCGGAAATTTAGGGGTAAACCCATCATTAACCATTACCGCATTGTCGGAATACGCAATGAGCCAAATACCGGTATTCGATGCAGCCCGAGCAAGTAAGATAAAATCAATACAATTTAGTGAACCACGCGAAGGTCTAGTATCAGCACTTACTGGTTCAGGCGATTTAGCAAAATCGATTGCTGAAAAACAAAAAAGCCGTGCATAAAGCACGGCCTATTTTGGTAAATAGCGATTAGATCACTGATAACTCTACAGCAATGTTACCGCGTGTTGCGTTTGAGTATGGGCATACTTCGTGCGCTTTATTAACCAGTGCAAGAGCGGTGTCTTTATCAAGATCACCTACCGATACCGCAAGCTTAACAGCAATACCAAAACCACCTTCAATAGGACCAATAGATACTTCAGAGTTAATGTGGGTATCTGCTGGTAATTTAATTTTTGCTTGGCCTGCCACTAACTTTAATGCGCCAATAAAACAAGCCGCGTAACCAGCTGCAAATAACTGCTCAGGGTTTGTACCTTGACCATCATCACCACCTAACCCTTTAGGAGTTGATAGTGCCACATCTAAACGACCATCGTCTGATTTTGCTGTGCCTTCACGGCCACCTGTTGCTGTTGCTTTTGCTGTGTATGCGACGCTTTGTAGTTCTTTCATGATTACTCTCCTAATTGAGTGAAAATATATTTTGCATGCAAAATATATTAGATCAGCTTTTTCGGGATTGCAAATACTTTGCATGCAAATTAAAATACTCGTGTTGAATTTTGAGGATCGTGCATGAAATACCCACAACTAAAATTAGATAACCAGCTATGCCACCGCTTGTATATGGCATCGAATGGGATTGCCCGTGCGTATCGAGATTCTCTCAATCAATTAGATTTAACCTACCCACAGTACGTAGTTATGATGGCGCTGTGGGAAAAAGATCAGATCAGTATTGCTGAGTTACTTGAAAAAACCGCCATAGATGGCGGTGCGATGACGCAAATTTTGAAAAAAATGAGCGATAAAGCATTGTTGTCAATCACTAAGGATAGCCATGATAAACGCAAACGACTCGTGCAGCTCGAAGCCAAAGGCAAGGCGATGCAAGATCAAGCCGCTGAGATACCGTCGCAAATTCGTTGTCGCTTCCCGAGCATTAACGAACAACAAGCACTGCAACTAATTGAATTACTCGATTTAGTAAATAGTGACCTTAATTAACAAAAATTATTTGAAAGTGAATTTGGATAATACCAGCTTGCTTAATAAAGTGGGCTTTTTGAGGCAAGAAAACCTCGTTGATAACAAGGCAAAAATTTCGTTATTTAGTTGTTCTAAATGAGAAATTTTTAACGCTGGTAGCGACAGGTTTGCTCCCTCAAAATGATTACGTATTATTGCGAGCTGGTATCTAAACCCTTTTTAATATAATTCTATACGCTATAGTGTTTAAAACTCATCAATACGGACACCATCATGAAAGCATTTGGATACACTACAGCAACCCCAACGTTGTCGGACTCATCACTACAAGCGATTGAATTAGCTGATCCCGTTGCGACAGGTCACGACATTCTTGTCGCCGTAAAAGCAATTTCAGTAAACCCTGTAGATACTAAAATTCGCGCTAACGTTTCACCAGACAATGGCTACAAAGTTATTGGCTGGGACGCCGTGGGGACGGTTAAAGCTGTTGGCGACAAAGTATCGTTATTTAATGTCGGTGACCGTGTGTTTTATGCTGGCGACTTAACGCGCCAAGGCAGTAATGCTGAGCTGCAACTTGTTGATGAACGCATTGTCGGTCTTGCACCAACAAGCCTGAGTAATAATGAAGCAGCAGCCCTGCCCTTAACAAGTATTACGGCATGGGAGCTATTGTTTGACCGCTTACAGATTGAAAAATCTAAGAACAATAAGCCAGCCTCTGTATTAGTAATAGGTGCTGCAGGTGGTGTAGGCTCAATTTTAGTGCAGCTTGCCAAACAGCTTACCAATTTAACCGTTGTTGGTACCGCCGCACGAGAAGAAAGCGCCAACTGGCTTAAAGGTTTAGGTGTTGATCATGTGCTTGATCATAGCAAAAACCTTAACGAGCAACGTCTTGCGGCCGACCTGAATGAATTTGATTACGTAGTGAGCTTAACGCACACCGACCAACATCTTGATAGCATTATGGAAGTGATCAAGCCACAAGGTAAATTAGCACTGATCGACGACCCTGCAAGCTTTGATATTTTAAAGTTAAAGCGTAAGAGTATTTCGTTGCATTGGGAGTTTATGTATACCCGCTCAATGTTCCAAACCGAGGATATGATTGCCCAGCATCAGCTTCTATCAGAGCTCGCGACCTTAGTTGATAACGGCACAATTAAAACAACATTAGGTGAGCATTTAGGTAAGATAAACGTAGCAAACCTTATTAAAGCCCATGGGATTTTAGAATCTCACAAAGCTCGTGGAAAGCTTGTATTGGAGGGGTTTGAGTAACGAGGTACGAAAAACGAGGTACGAGCATGTAGCTGCGATTTCACATCGCGTTTTATTCTCGTATCGCACCGACCTCACCCATGTCGCGGAATAAATCTGC
>NZ_PNCZ01000036.1:0-21892 GCF_005887425.1 Pseudoalteromonas sp. S2721 | reverse complement strand
TATTATTGCGGATTGGTATTACTCTTCAAGTTTTAGCTCTTCGCCATTGCCAAGCAAGGTAGCTAACCATCGCCCTTCTTGACTAGTCTCTAAGGCTATTTTAACTATCATGGTTAATGGGACTGACAACAACATGCCCACGGTCCCCATCAGCCAGCCCCAGAATATTAACGATAAAAACACCACCAGCGTCGATAAACCCAACCCTTTACCCATAAAGCGCGGTTCAACAATGTTACCCATGACGGTGTTAATAACCAAATATCCGCCAGCAATAAACCCTGCAACCAGTGGGCCTTGAGTTATCAAAGCAAGTAACACAGGAGGCACGGCAGCAATGATAGAGCCTATGTTTGGAATGTAATTAAGCATGAACGCCACTACACCCCAAAGTACAAAGTAATCAACATCAAGTGCCCACAGCATAAAGCCTGCAAGCATACCTGTGCCTAAGCTAACCAGCGTTTTAATAGCCAGGTAAGAATTAATTGAATCTAAAAAGCGATCAACCTGCTGCATTTTCATTTCAGGATCGTCCAATGCTAAATGCACTTTTTTGCTCAGCATAGGCCCTTCAAATAACATGAATACCACGGTTAGGATGATCAAAAACAGATTCGCCATCACGCCACCGAGGCCTGTGAGCATGTTGGTTGCAACATCAATCATTTTGCCCGGATCGAATAAAGAAATAATCTGTTCTTTATCAATCAGGATGTTATAACTCGCTGCAACATTAACCACCCAGACAAATTCTTCTTTTAGTTGTGCTTTGTACTCAGGCAGCTTTTCAGAAAAATCGGTCATCGATTGCCCAACCAACCCGGCAAGGCTTATCCCTACACCAACAATCATCAACATAACAAACACAACGGCAATCCCTTTAGGAATACCGTATTTAGCAAAGAAACGAATTAAGGGATTACAAATAATGGCAATAAAGGCTGCCAATACAAATGGGATAACAATCACACTTGCGGCTTTAATACCCGCTAAAACAACGACTAAAGCAGCAAATATCACTAAACTTTTATTTACACCAGTCAGGCTCGACAAAATAAAATCCTTGTTAGTTTTTTTATCAGTGTAAGTGAAATACGCCGCAAAAGAAATCACAAAGCAGCTGGCACAATTAATGCTCATTATACGTGCATAATTTGAACAATTTATGATACATATAAGTAAGCGTGCTTTAAAAGGAGCTTTATATGGCACATTTATCCGAACAAGAACTCTCTTTTTTCAACCGTTTATTCGAGGCTGAACGGACTGATAGCGATCCAACCGATACAAAAATGTCTGTTAGGCTCAATTTGCCTGATAAATTAAACGGCTTACTTACCAATGCCAAACTGACACTGCTTGCTGAAGTAGGGATTTATCAATTGTGGTTTCCGCTTGAATTTACCAAGGACGAGAATGGCCAACTGATCCCTGTACTTAGCGCACCAGAAGTAATAGATACCAAAGGCATCGAACGCAGCTGGCGTACGCCTGATCTTGAAATTCACACAGAGCAATTTCAAATATTGTCTTTATCAAGTACGGGCGTGTTACTCAAGCCAAAGCGTCAAACTCCTATTCTCAATAAAGAAATACTGTTGGCATTTAATTTACCGAGTGAAGAACAGGTTATTCTTAGCGTAAAGCCAATAAGAACGACCAGCAAAGGAATTGCCGGAAAAATAGTGAAAGTGTGTCAGGGTGAAGATGCACTGCGTAAATACTTATTTGAGACCCATAAGCACCATCATGCAAAGCTGTACGAGCAAGGTAACTTTACTACTGAGCTTATCTAGTTGCAGCAGCTTAACAGCTTAGATAAGCTTGGCGTTTTGCAGCAAGTCACAACAAGGTATTTTATGAGTTACCCTATAGGAACCCCTGGTAAGCCGTGGAACAAAGAAGATAAGAAAGCATGGTTTGAATTACAGTCAGTAAAGCGTAGCTATTTAGATGATGTTGTATCGCAACTAGACTCTTTATCAAGCGATTTCAATATTGAGCAATATGGCGCATTAAGTTACGACAGCGACAAATACCCTCTTTACATTTTAAAGAGCAAACAATGGCAAGCTGATAAACCTGTTGTACTGGTTACCGGTGGTGTTCATGGTTATGAAACAAGTGGCGTGCATGGTGCTTTAGCGTTTGCTAAGAGAAGTGCCAAAGACTACTTTGCTGATTTTAATATTTTAGTGGCTCCGTGTATCAGCCCTTGGGGGTATGAAACGATTAACCGCTGGAATCCAAATGCCACGGATCCAAATCGCTCTTTCTATGCAGATAGCCCCGCTGAAGAGTCTGCAGCAATTATGCAATATTTAGCCGATAACACTATTGCACCTTATGTGCATATTGACCTACATGAAACGACAGACACTGATAATAGTGAGTTTCGCCCTGCTCTAGCAGCACGTGATGCAACGACCCACGATAACTGGAATATCCCAGATGGCTTTTATCTTGTCGCTGATAGTGAGCGTCCGCATGATGCATTTCAGGCAGCGATTATAAAATCAGTTGAGAAAGTAACCCACATCGCACCAAGTGATGAGAATAACCAGTTGATTGGCGTACCACAAACTCAATTTGGTGTGATTAATTACCAAGCGAAAAAACTGGGGTTATGTATGGGCTTAACCGATGCAGAATATGTTACAACAACAGAGGTTTACCCTGATAGCCCACAGGCAAATGACGACATTTGTATTGATGCACAAGTAGCCTCAATTACCGGTGCTCTAAATTTTATTGTTAACAAATAGTTAGCTGCATTTTAAAAAGGGAGTGAATTATTTATTCACTCCAATGCAAAATAATTAGATAGGATTCACATAAAAATAAAATTAATGAAAAAGTTATGTTTTTTGAAATTTGTATACTAAATAACTAGACACATACATAGAATTGTATAAAATTCGCGCTCTTTTTAAGTTCAAAAGGAAGCAAATTGGAATTTAAGAATCACTATGGCAGTGTCAGGATTATTACTGAAGGTCCAATTGTTATTGGGCAGTTTTCTGGCAATATTAACGCTCGTTTAGTCAATGACTTTGCAATCAATTTAAAAAAGCATATTACTGCTTTCGCTGGAAAGCCGTGGGCGTATATTAGTCATTCTACCCATTTACTTGCTACCACCCCTGATGCAGAACGTGGTTTTACTCAATTATTCCGTGCCCTGCAAGGTACTAACTGTATAGCAACCGCTTATATGTTTAGCTCGTCTATTGTGCTTAATCAAATGAAACGCATCATTGCACAAGCACAATCTCCAATTCAAATAATGGACTGTTTATTTGATGATTTAGACAGCGCTAAAGCTTATGTGCTAAAGCAGCTCGAATTTGCAGAAATGGCTTGTTAAAAACAAGCCATTTTCGTTTCTAGAGCCGTGATTGAGGTTAATCTCGGTAAAACTTAGTTTCTTTAGTTATTGCGATATCAGCATCTTCTAATGCTTGAATGTGAAAACTAATAGGCGTTACTTTTGACTTTAACTCGTAGCCATCAGCAACCACAGTGACAGGCACACGTTTCATCTGACCTGCTTCAACAGTTATCTTTTCCGGCACCTGTAAACTTGCTTCTGCAATACCACTGATACCGATTGAATAGCTCAAGCTATGTTGTGTTTTGTTGATAATTGATAAGGTATATGGGTTTTCTACTAAACCTTCAAAATTAACACGGTACAGGGCATTACGGTCACGAATGACAGAAGCCTCAATAGGTGTACGCATTGCCATCCACACAACCATGCCAACGACAAACAGCGCCGTTAAACCACCATAGCCAAGCAGTTTTAACCTAAATGGGTTGGTCGTTTTGCCTTCCATTTGTTTTTCAGAGGCGTACTTGATCAGGCCTTTTTGATAGTTGAATTTTTCCATAGTGCTATCACATGCATCGATACATAAGCCACAGTTTATGCATTCATACTGCAAGCCATTACGAATATCGATACCCGCCGGACATACTTCGACACATAGGTTACAGTCTACGCAGTCACCTAAGCCTAATTCTTTAGGGTCGGCTTTACGCTTACGCGCACCACGAGACTCCCCTCGCGCTTGATCATAGGTAACAACTAACGTGTCTTTATCAAACATCACTGACTGAAAACGCGAATATGGGCACGCCACTGTACACATTTTTTCACGTAAGAATCCCGCATTACCATAGGTACAAAACGCGAACAAGAATACCCAAAAGCTGACGATACCAGACATTTCTAGGGTAAATAAGCTCATGTATAGAGACTTAGCAGGAATGAAATAAGCCATAAATGACATAGATGTAAGCAATGAGATCACCAGCCAAGCTGCATGCTTAGTAATTTTCTTTTGCCATTTACTTACTGACCATTCAGCTTTATCAAGTTTAATACGCTGATTACGGTTACCTTCAACTTTGTGTTCGACCCAAGTAAACATCAGCATCCAAATTGTTTGAGGGCAAGTGTAACCACACCAAACACGCCCTAACCAATTAGTGACGAAAAACAATGCAAACGCCCCTGTCATAAATAACATAGCTAAGATCATAAAATCTTGTGGTAACAGCGTTAAACCAAACAGGGTAAATTTTTGGCTCGCTACATCGAGTAATACGGCTTGGCGGCCATCATAAGGGATCCACGGAATGGCGATGAACGTCAGCATCAGCACCCAGCCTAAGTAACGGCGGATACGTTGGAAATACCCCTTTTGCTCACGAATATAAATTGGCCCTTCTTGGTTGTAGGGCTTGATGATTAAGTCTTGCTCTTTAATATCAAATTTCATTTTGCTACTTACTTTTGTGTCGGTAATAGCCTGACAAAGCAACTATCAGGCCAACACAAAATAAAAATAAGCTATTGATATTAAATGATTAAATTCACATTCAAACAACCAAAAGCACGATATATCGCGAGTTATCGCGATATTTCACGATTTAGCGCTTTATCGCTAGCTTTTTCATCTTTGATCTAAGGGTACTTTCAGGCAGTCCCAGCAAGGTTGCAGCACCATTTTCACCTGATATTTGCCCGTTACAGCGCTTTAGCACCTCACAAATATGCTGCTTTTGTACAGCATCAAGAGAAACCACCTGCTCATTTGATTGCTCGTTACTCAAAGGTGCAGACAGCTTTAACACAGCTTGCTTAGACAAAATAGCTTCACGCTCAAGGATATTTTGTAGCTCACGAATATTGCCTGGCCAATCATAATTCGCCAGTTTGGTGAGTGTTGCTTTGCTAAGCCCTTTTAACTGTTTACCTAAGCGCTTGTTCAGCTGCGTAATAATATTTGCAGCAAGTAGTGGAATATCTTCCTTGCGTTCACGAAGCGCAGGCACACGAATGGGAAACACATTTAGGCGATAATACAAGTCCATTCGAAAGCTACCCTGCTCAACCATTTGCCACAAGTTACGATTTGTTGCAGCCAACACTCGGATATCGACTTTTAAAGTTTGACTGCCCCCGACGCGCTCAAACTCTTGCTCTTGTAGTACCCGCAGTAATTTACTTTGCGCCTCTAATGGCAGCTCTGCCACTTCATCTAAAAATAAAGTGCCTTTATCAGCCAGTTCAAAACGCCCTTTTCTGCGTTCATTAGCGCCAGTAAACGCCCCTTTCTCATGACCAAATAACTCAGACTCAATTAAGTTGGCTGAAAACGCCGCACAGTTCACTTTTATGAAAGGTTGCTCCGCACGATTGCTCAAGCGGTGAAGGTTTCGTGCCACCAGCTCTTTACCCGTGCCGTTTTCACCTAAAA
This sequence comes from Pseudoalteromonas sp. S2721, assembly GCF_005887425.1. NCBI lineage: Bacteria > Pseudomonadati > Pseudomonadota > Gammaproteobacteria > Alteromonadales > Pseudoalteromonadaceae > Pseudoalteromonas > Pseudoalteromonas sp. S2721. Next base: position 16,121 of record NZ_PNCZ01000036.1, on the reverse strand, counting down.
TCAAAACCGTACTATTGGTTTGGCTTACCAAAGTAATTTGCTCAAGCATACTTTGAAATGAATGGCTTTGGCCGACTAAACCAGAATCTTGCCAATCTTCATTTAATTCTGAAATAAGGTAAGCATTTTCAGCTTGAAGCTGCTCAGATAGGTGCTGAACTTGTGCTAAGGCATCACGCAACGCCGCTTCTGTTTGCTGTTGTTTGGATACATCGCGAAAAATCGCGACTGCCCCAATCAGGGCACCGTTTTTGTACACTGGTGTTGATGTATATTCAACAGCAAAATAACTACCATCTTTACGCCAGAATACTTCATCGTTTACATGACGGTGTTTGCCATCGAACATGGTGCAATATATTTGGCATTCATCCGCGGGATATGGCGAGCCATCTTTACGAGTATGGTGATGATATTGATGTATTTTTTTACCAAGGAGTTCGTCTGCTTTCCAGCCTGTCATGCGCTCAGCGGCAGGGTTTACAAAAACTGCATTACCCGATAAATCGAAGCCATAAATACCTTCACCTACGGCATTTAGCAGCAATGTGGGGTCGTTTAAAAATTCCTTGATCATAGCCATCACTCAATTCGCGAAATATCACGAGCAATTATGACAAGGTTAAACATGCTTAACAAGCAATTACAAAAAAAGCGGCTAGAAGCCGCTTTAAAATATCAAATAGTTTTACAGTGTGGGCACTAAAATAATTTCACCCTGAGATACTTTCATATCTAATGGCAATTTACTCAATAGTGCGACTTTAGGGTCGTTCATATTTAGCTTATAGACAGGGTTAACCGCTAAAAAGCCGTTAATCACTTGCATTGCTTCGTCGTCTAATAAGTTTAAGCTGCCCTTGAAACCCGCGGTGTCGATTGTTGTATCAACCAGTTTTACATTACGTAAAAAGACCGCTTTTTTCTCGCTGTCATAAAATGGGCTACCTTCGATTTGTAGCTTTAAGCGTACTGGATACTTAAGCGCAAACGCTTTGATGACGGCACTAGAATCGGCCCCTAAAACCACCACATCACGTTTATCTGGGCCAACATTGACACTCAGGTCGTTTACCGCAAAATCAACTGGCAAGCCCATCAGCTTAATCTGTTCACTTAGTTTTGGTAATTGATTAGCAAGGGCTGCTTCAATTTCAGAATTGCTAAACGAGTAAACAGACATCCCTTGATCTGTCGTTTTACATGCCCCTAAAAATAAACAGGTAAGTAGTAATAAAATTCTCATTGTTTTCCTCAAAAACACACGGAAAAAAACCGCTTTAAAAAGCGGTTTTATTCGTTAAATTGCAAATATTGCTTTAAGCCTTGCTAGTGTGTCAGCTGAAACTGAACCCTCACTGACTGCAAGTAATTGCTTTAAGTAATAATAAACATCTGCCTGTTCGCCACGGTGTTTATCATCTAACATCGCAACTTGCTCTGTCATACGTAACTGACTATCAGCCGATTCTACGCCTGCCAGAATTTCGATACGGGTTAACAGCTGCGCAGCGTTTAGCTTAGTTGTTAATGGAGCTTGGAACTGCGAAGGTAGTTCACTGTTGCTTTCAAGAGCAGCAAATAAAGCCGTTAATTTAGACTGCTCTGCTTGCTTACTAATTAGCGCTGATTTTGCACTAATCGCTGCCTCTAACTGAGTCACGCGTGCCGATAATGCTTTTGAGTATTCAAGCTCTGCTAGCTTCACTGTTAAATCTTTAAGCTGTGCAAGATGCACCACGGTCTCAAGTGCAGACTCAAGCTCACTTAACTGCTCTGCGGCAACTTCGTCATTTTGTTGCTGTACTTGCTTTTGCTGTTCAAACTCGGCACTGCGCTTAGCAAAAGTCTCGTCATTAACTCGTCTGAATTGCTGCCATAAGGTGTTTTCAGCTTTCATTCCTGCAAAGCCAATAGTCTGCCAAGTTTGTTGAAGCGCTTTTAGCTCTTGGCACGCAGCAGCTAAATCATCACTTTGTGATAACTGTGTTGCTTGCTCAACAAGTGCTGCTTTTTGATCAGCGTTTGCTTTATGAAATGCAGCAAGTTGAGTTTGAACTTGTGATTGTGCAGCTTTGAATTGCGCTTGTAGTTCACGGTATGTTTTAGGATCAACATTACCTGCAGAGCGCCACGCTTTCGCGGTACGGTTGAACTTGCTTTCAAACTGCTTCCAATCAAACTCACCAGAAGAGCTATCAAGCTCTGTTAACTGCTGCATTTGCGAGATTATTTCAACGCGCTGTGCTTTAGCTTGTTCACGTTGCTGCTCTTGCTCTGCGAAATACTCACGACACGGCGCAAACAGTAATTCAATTTGTTGATCGAATAACTCGCCTTGTTGTTTTTCTTCATCAGTATCTAAACGCCCTAACTCATTCCATCGTCGACGTAACTGTTTAACTTGCTCTGCACGTTGTTTAGGGTCAGTACACTCGGTTGCAACAAGTTCATTTACTTCAACGAGTAGCGCATCACGCTTTGGTGCCGATGCGTATTTTTGCCAATCTTTTGCTTCTGCTAGTTGCGCTTCTAAATCAGCTTTAAGGCTATTTAATGGCTGTTTGTAATAGTCTGTAAGTGTTGCGTATAGCTCTTCAAAGCCTTTAAACACACCAAAGGCAACATTAAAGCGACCTTGCTCAATTAAGCGTTTTACATCACGAGCTTTGCGCTTAGCTGTTTGTTGATTTTTCTCAAACTTATTCGTCAGCGGTGCCATCGCTTGCTGCCAGCTGTTTACTACTTCAGCTAAATTGGCTTTAAAGCGACCTTGTAAACGACTAGGAATACTTGCCAGCTTTTTACGTGCTAGTTTTTGCTGTTGCTCAAACTGTTGCTTTAACCCGTCAAACTCGCTTTCATCTTCAGTTGTCGCAACGATATTTAATTGTTCAAATGCCTCTTTAAACTCAGCAATAGCACTAACCAGTTGCGGTAACTGCTCAACTTGCTTAAATAAATTTGTTAAATGTTGTTTTACATCACGCACAGTTTGGTTATCAGCTAAGTCCGCCTCTACTAAGGCATCTTTTGCCTCTGCAACTTTTGCCTCTAGCCAATCTTGTTGAATTTGCTCTGGTGTTTCTAAACCTAATTGCAATGCATTTTCAATTTCTTCGCCAATTGCTTCAAGGCTTGCAAGTGCTAATACCTGACGTTGTTGCTCAGCTAACGCTTGCTGCGCTGCTTCATGCTCTTTACTTAAAACTGCAATATGCGATTCAAGCTTTTGCGTAATCGCTGAATATTTCTTATCTAACGTGCTTACTTGCTCATCGCTCAGCCATTTTAGTTCGATAGCTTGCCACTGCTGTAATAACTCAGCATGTAGCATCGAAACTAACTGAAAGTCATTTTTATCACGAAGCGCATTAAGCTTTGCTAATACCACACGTGTATCAGCTTCTACTTTGGCAGGCATTTCTATCGCTAAGCGCTCATTGTCAAGATGAGTCGCCAGTTGGGTATGCGCCTCACCTTTTGCATGCTTTAATAGTGATTTAGCAAGTTGATGATTAATCACAAGCTCAACAAGTTGCAATTGCAGCTCTTCACGGCCTTCTTTAAAAGCTTTATCAATTAAGCTTGGGTTTGCTAAACGCTTTAATAACTTAACGCGAACTTGAAGTTCTTTTTCCGCAAAGGCGAGTTTCTCAAGAGTTTTGACTGGTGCGTAACGCTCAATAAACTCATTTTTGATATTTGCATCTAGTTGGCTTTCGGTATTTAAAACCGCTTGGTTAATATGCTGCTCAGCAAGGTCTTTCAGTGCTTGGTCTTGCTTGTATGCTTGCCACCATAAAACGATATCGTTCACTTTGTTTAATGCTTTTTTGCGGATTTCAGCTGAGCTGTCTTCAAGGGCAATGCTATTTAAGATGCTAAGGTCACGCTCTGTATCAAGACGTTCAACCGCAGCTAAACGGACTTGGTTTTTAGGGTGCTTCCATTTTGGAGTAAACAGGTGTTTAAAGATCATTTTCACTAAACCTAGCTATTTCATTTTCTGATGCGAATTCTTTTTGCAATTGAGCTTTGCTCTTTTGCACCATTTCACCATTTGCGCCAATGGTAAACTGCTCATTGCTTTGCGAAACTTTAGCTTGATAAAGCATCACGAGTTGAACGGTTTGTTGTTTTTGCTCCTCAGTCAAAGGGGTGCCGTCTGGCCACTTACCCGTAGAGGCACCATACTGAAGACGTTCAAATACTTCTGGGGTGATATTTTTAACGATGTGATCAATATTCATGTTACTTTTTCTTTTTTAAAACAACTAAATAGATGCGGCTTACAAGATACCACACAAAACCTACTGCCATTGCCGATGTATAGGCATACCACTCAAGAGACTTTGCTTCGGGGTGCATAAAGTAATAACAGAAAAAGCCCCCTAAAAATAAAATCAGTGCGAGGAAAGACTGATTCATAAACTTTTGTTGTCTACGAATGCGCGTTTCTTTTTTCATTTGCTGCAATTGCTCATTGCTTAGATCGGTGACTTGGCATTCACAATGCGGGCATTGCTTATGTTTGTCAGATATTGATTTTGCACACTGCGGGCAACTAATAATCGCCATATCTTTCTCCATACTACGCATAAAAAAGGCACCTTTAGGCGCCCTTTATTGTACTTGTTTTATGAGTCGATGTCTTTTTTGAATTTCATTCATTTATGAAGATTCGAAAACCTGCACAACTAAATTCACCGTAAAAACTCAAAAAATCGATTTATTGTTTCTGTTTCGCCTTTTCAGATAGACGCTTTTCCCAGAAAGTCGCATTTTTAATGCCTAATTTAACGGGATCAAAAGTGATTTCACCACCGGCTTTCTTTTGATCTTCGTAATCACGTAAACAGTTAAGTGCAGGTTTTGCGACAAAGAAAATAGCCAAAATACCCACAATATTGATCCAGGCCATTAAGCCTACGCCAATGTCACCAATATTCCAGATGTAACCTGAGTTGTTTACCATACCGTAAGCCACCATAAACATGATGACAAACTTCACAACAACCAACGGAATATTGCCTTTGAAATAACGGTTTAAATAAGCAACGTTCGTTTCAGCAATATAGTAATAAGCAAGAATTGTAGTAAATGCGAAGAAGAATAAAGCAATACCAACGAATGCTTCACCAAAGCCACCAAATACGCTAAATAATGCCATTTGTGTAAAAGCCGCAGAGCCTACTTCAGTTGCAGCATCAACGTTTTGCACAATGAATTGACCTGCAGGTAACTCACCCACAATGTTGTATTGTTTAGTGATTAGAATCATTAACGCAGTTGCTGTACAAACAAAAATGGTATCAACATAAACAGAAAATGCTTGCACTAAGCCTTGTTGAGCTGGGTGATCTACCTCGGCAGCTGATGCTGCATGCGGACCCGTACCTTGACCTGCTTCGTTTGAGTAAATACCACGTTTAACACCCCAACCAATTGCAGCACCAAAGCCTGCTTGCGCGGTAAATGCATCAGATAAGATCATTGAGAAGATACCTGGCACTTTATCTAGGTTTAAGAACACCACGATTAACGCTAACACGATGTAACCTAGCGCCATAAATGGCACCACAATTTGTGTGAAGTTTGCGATACGTTTAATGCCACCAAAGATAATAAATGCAAGGACAATTAAGATGATTGCAAGAGCAACCAACTTAAAGCTACCTACTTCACCAAAGCTGGTGCTAACCAATGTGCCTTCACCAAAAACTTGTGTGAATGCATTACCTACCGCATTCGCTTGAACGCCCGGAAGGAATACACCACAAGCAATAATCGCCGATACTGCAAATAATACGGCTAACCACTTTTGCTGTAAGCAGCGGTCGAAGTAATATGCTGGGCCACCGCGGTATTGACCGTCTTCTTCTGATTTATAAATCTGACCAAGTGTTGACTCGGCATACGCAGTACTTGCGCCAAGAAACGCAACTATCCACATCCAGAAAATCGCACCCGGACCACCAAAGCCGATTGCTGCAGCAACCCCGGCAATATTACCTACACCTACACGGCCTGATAACGAAACCGCTAGCGCTTGAAACGAAGAAATACCCGTATCTGAATTATTAGAGCTAAGTAATAATTTACACATTTCTTTAAAATGTCTAACTTGTGCGAATCGGGTTAAAACGGAATAAAACAGACCTGCACCTAGACATAAATAAATGAGTGCATCACTCCAAATTATGTCGTTAACGGCGCTTACTAAAGCTTCCATGGATATCCTCTATGATTATATTTTTTATTGTTAGTTACGATACTCAGCGTGAGCTTGTGAGAATGCGCGACACGATAACTGTGAGAAATAAAAATGAAATTTTGTTACTTCACAGCTGAATATATTGGATATTAACTTAAACCAACCAAGTTTGTTAACAGTTAATTTTCAATATGATAAATGTACCTACTAAATTAACATTCGATGCATCCTGCTCTGCACCGCTGCTTTTTTAACTTTCATACCAATTTGTTTAATTAAGTATTTTTGCAAATTGGTATCAGATACAATTACGGGCATCAGTTTTGCTGATGCCCGTAAGGGTCGTTATCTTAATTTATCAACCACGTTAACAATAGCCGCTAACGTATCTTGACCAAATTGATACGAGCGACGATCTGACCAACCATAATCTGGATCAGGTAAATCATCGTTATCTTTAAATGGCATCTCTACCGTGTAAGCTAATGCATTAAATTCATGCGCGACAGCAGAAGAACCGACAGTTAAGTTAGCCTGGCCCGGCTCATCTTTTGGATAACCATGTTCGTCTTGGAACTCAGGCGTCACAGTTAAAAGCGCAGCTTTAAAGCTATCTTCTAACTCTTTTAAGCGATCATCGTAGCCCGGGATACCTTCACTACCCGCAACAAAGTTATAAGGAATTGCTTCGTCACCATGAATATCTAAGTGCATATCAAGGCCAGTTTCTCGCATTTTGTTAAGCACTAAGAAAACTTCAGGGCTATTTTCCATGCTCGGTGTTTGCCATTCACGGTTCAAGTTAACGCCTTTAGCGTTAGTACGTAGGTGACCACGCACACTTCCATCTGGGTTCATATTTGGCACGATGTAGAATACCGCTTTAGATAATAATGCTGCTGCATGTGGGTCTTCATCATCAAGTAATTTATGAAGTAAACCTTCAACGTACCACTCAGCCATAGTTTCGCCTGGGTGCTGGCGCGCCGTGATCCAGATTTTTTTCTTCTCACTGCTAGGAATACCCACACGTAAAACACTCATATCACGACCATCAAGGGTTTCGCCTAATGTTTCTAATTTACAGGCATGTTGGCTTTGTGCCCATGCTAGTAAATCTAAGTGACGGTCATAGCTGTATGGCGCAAAGTAAGCAAAGTACATGCTGCCGCACTCAGGCTCTACTTCAAATGATAGTGTGCCGTTTGCGTACTCAGATGGAACACGGAACCAAGTTTGACGGTCGTATGATGCAACCGCATGGTAACCTTCCCAGCCATCAGGGTATGCTGAGTTCTCTAGGTTATTAATGTGTAATTTATGGTTTTGAAACGCAGTTGTTTCAAGACGAAAGTGAAACCACTGGAAAAAATCAGACTGATTGTCTTTATTGATTTCTAATTGAATATTCAGTGGATCAACGGCTTCAATAACCTTGATATTACCACTGTCAAAATTGCTGGTGATTTTCATTCTATAAACCTATTGGTTAAAAATAATTCTTAGCTATTCGCTTGTTAGTTAAGAATTAAGTCAACGCTCTGTAGTTAGAACGTTTTGTTAGTAATATGGTGTAGACCCTTAACAGCCTATCACATGCTGAAAATTTGCAAAAACTTTCACGACTAAAAAAGCCAGCATAATGCTGGCTTCTAGATTCTTTATAACTTAGGTATTAGCGAGGTAAGCTTGGGAAAGTTACTTCAGCCATATCACGCATACAACGTACTACCTGACAGCTATAACCGAACTCGTTATCGTACCAAACGTAAAGTACAACGCGGTTGTCATCTACGATTGTCGCTTGTGAATCAACAACACCTGCGTAACGGCTACCTACTAAGTCAGTCGATACGATTTCAGTAGACGCTGTGTAATCGATTTGATCACGAAGGTCTGAATGAAGTGCTGTTTCACGTAAGAACGCATTTAGTTCTTCAACAGTTGTACCTTTTTCAAGGTTTAAGTTCAAGATAGCCATTGATACGTTTGGCGTAGGAACGCGGATAGCGTTACCAGTTAGTTTACCTTCAAGCTCAGGTAAAGCTTTAGAAACCGCTTTTGCAGCACCTGTTGAAGTGATAACCATGTTAAGTGCAGCAGCACGGCCACGACGCTCAGCTTTGTGGTAGTTATCAATTAAATTTTGGTCATTGGTGTACGAGTGAACAGTTTCAACGTGACCATTTTTGATACCAAACTTATCGTTAAGCGCTTTTAACGTTGGCGTAATAGCATTGGTCGTACAGCTTGCTGCACAGACAATTTTATCTTCAGGTTTGATATCTTGGTTGTTAACACCGTACACGATGTTCTTGATGTTACCTTTAGCTGGTGCAGTTAATAATACTTTAGCTGCGCCTTTCGCTTCTAAGTGCTGACCAAGGCCTGCTTCGTCTTTCCAAATACCTGTGTTATCAACAATAAGCGCATTCTCAATGCCGTAAGCTGTGTAATCAACTTCGCTTGGTGAGTTAGCATAGATAACTTGGATGTAGCTACCGTTAGCTTTAATTGCATTGCGCTCTTTGTCAATTGTAATTGAGCCATTGAATGGACCGTGGATAGAATCACGACGAAGTAAGCTTGCACGCTTTTCTAGGTCACCATCTTTACCACCACGTACAACGATTGCACGTAAACGTAGGTCTGCATAAGGACCTGACTTCTCGATTAAAAGACGCGCTAATAAACGACCGATACGACCGAAACCGTATAACACAACATCACGTGGTTCTTTACGCTCTGAGTTTGCGATTTCTGCTAATTCGTCAGTTAAGTACTCTTCAACTGAGCGACCTTTAGCAGCATCGTTAAACAAATAACCATACGCTAGTTTACCAATATCGATACGTGCTGAGTTTAAGTCCATTTTGCTAATTGCTTCTAAGAAAGGGAAGCTTTCACGTAAACGTAGTTTTGTACCTTCAAACTGAGCAACTGTTTTGTGTGCTTTGATGATATCGATTGTACTGGCATTAACGAGAGGACGGCCGTATACAGCGATTTCGATACCACGATTACGGTAAAGTCTACCAATGATAGGTTGCATACTTTCTGCGTAATCTTGACGTTCTTGCCAGCTGCTTGTGTATTCTAACTCGTGAGATGAGGTCATTTTTTTTACCTAATTAAACAATTTTGAACGGATAGCCTTAAAAAATGTGTTGTGATTTGAGAGCAACACATCTCAGGCAGGGGTATTCTAATTTAAACTCGAACGATTCTCCACTGTTACAGAACAAATCATTGCGCTAGAATAAAGTAGTACAAATTAAGTAGAGGTTAAGGAATGTTATTAAGAGCAAGCGTGTTGCTTGGTTTATTGGCATTAGCAGGCTGTGAAGATCCGCTTACACTGGCGAAAGTGTGCGACGAAACACCTGGCTTCTGCAGTGATTTAAATAAAGACAGTCACTGTAAAGAGCAACGTGCCGAGGTCATCATTCAACGTTATGTTGAATATAAGTCGCCAACAGACGAAAACAAATACCAATTATTAAAAGACTTTGAGAAATACGATCAATGCGTATCGCTTGCGGCCAAGATTGAGCATATAAAACTAAAAGAAAAAACTACGTCTCGTGTTGAAGGTCATTTAACAAGCATCAAAGAAATGACACGTATTTTTCAAGATACCAAAAACACAGACCACCCAGGCTTGTTGTATTACCATTGGTCACGTAATAATGACCAATCTGCGTTAACTAAATTACTCGCCTTGGAAGAAAAACAAGATAAACGGGTGACTGAAGATGCCGAAATGCAGTTTTTCTTAGCTAGCTACTACGTGAAGTTTGATGATGAAAAAACCATTGATTTGCTCTACAAAACGCTAGAGCTAAATCAAGCAGGTGAAACACCCAACCCTGAGATCTACCCTACTCTTGTGAGCTTATTCTACAAACACGAAAAGTATAAGCATGCCTACACGTTTGCACGCGTGGCACAATTATCAGGGTATGAAGATGTCGATATTTTACCTATCGAACATCAACTTGCTGCCGCAGGCAAAAGCCTAGACAGCTTAGATGATTTAGCACAAAAAACTTTCGACAGTATCCAAGAAGGAAGCTTCGTATCACCACGCGGGTTTTGATACTTCCAACTCGCTAATGTGCAGTGCTCAGACAAATAAAAAAGGCAGCTAACGCTGCCTTTTCTTATTTTGCTTTGCTTGTGCCAACTTCTACACGAGTTTTTAGCTTTTGACCTGGTCTAAAAGTCACAACTCTGCGCGCCGAAATAGGAATATCTTCACCTGTTTTCGGATTGCGGCCTGGACGTTCTTTTTTATCTCGAAGATCAAAGTTACCAAATCCAGAGAGCTTAACCTGCTCGCCTTTTTCTAGCGCTGAGCGGATTTCTTCAAAAAACGCTTCAACTAAATCTTTGGCATCTTTTTTATTGATCCCGAGTTTTTCAAATAGGTGTTCAGCTATGTCGGCTTTAGTAAGCGCCATATCTAGTCCCTCAACGATGCGTTAAATTGTTCGGCCAGTGCGGCCACCACATTATCAACTACTTGATTGATATCTTTCTCTTCGAGCGTTCTATCAACCGCTTGCAGTGTTAGAGCAATCGCCAAACTCTTATAATTTGGCTCAATACCTTTGCCCTTATACACATCGAATAAGTTTAGGTCAACCAATTGATTTCCGCCAACTTTTTCTATGACATTTAAAATATCGCCAGATTTTACGTGATCTTCCACTAAAATCGCTATATCACGGCGGTTTGACGGGAATTTCGACACTGCCACTGCTTCTGGTAATTTTCTTTTTTCTAGTGCAGACATTTCGATTTCAAACACAAATGCTGTGTTGTTGATATCTAGTGACTTTTGCACCTGTGGGTGCACTGCACCAAAGAAACCTACTTTTTTACCATCAACATAAATAACCGCTGATTGGCCTGGGTGTAAGCCATCAGACTGCTCTGCTTTTATCTCAAAACGTGATGAATCGTTACTAATAGCTAAAAGTGCTTCAACATCACCTTTTAAGTCATAGAAATCAACGCTACGCTTCTCTTGAACCCAATGTTCACCGTGTGCAAGACCTGAGATTACACCACCGATAACAGCAACTTGGTTTACACCGTTTTCAGCATTTTCGTCACGTAAGAATTTTAAGCCGTGCTCAAATAAACGGACGCGTGGTTGCTGACGGTTTTGATTATAAACTAGAGACGCTAATAGACCCGGCATCAAGCTCACGCGCATTGCCGACATTTCAACCGAAATTGGGTGTGGCAATACAAGCGCATCACTTTGCGGGTGTAAAATTGCTTGTGCTTTTGGATCAACGAAGCTGTAAGTAATTGCTTCTTGGTAACCACGTGTTACAAGCGTATTGCGGAATTTAGTTACTGCAACATGCGACTCGTCATGGTTAGTCATTTTTAATTTAGCAGTTGGTGCAACGTTAGGAATGCTGTTATAGCCGTAAACACGCGCAACTTCTTCAATTAAATCTTCTTCGATACGAATATCAAAGCGATAGCTAGGTACGTCAGCACTCCATACACCATCAACAACTTTAACGTCTAAACCTAAACGCGTTAGGATGTCAGTTACTTTTGCATCATCAATGTGGTGGCCAATTACACGGTCTAAACGCTCACGACGTAAACGCACTTCTGTTACTTTTGGTAATTTGTCAGTTGCAACTGCTTCAACAACTGGGCCTGCTTCACCGCCAACAATTTCAAGAAGTAATGCTGTCGCTCGTTCCATCGCATCTTTTTGCAGTGCAAAATCGACACCACGCTCGTAACGGTGTGACGCATCTGTGTGTAAACCGTAGCTACGTGCTTGACCCGCAATAGCGACAGGGTTAAAGAATGCACTTTCTAATAAAATATCTGAAGTTGCTTCAGTTACACCTGACTTTTCACCACCAAAAATACCTGCAATAGCAAGCGCTTTATTGTGATCAGCAATCACAAGCGTTGACTCGTTTAGTTTTGCAGTGTTGCCATCTAACAGAACTAACTCTTCACCCGCGTTTGCGCTACGTACTTTAATACCACCTTCAATCGCATTTAAATCAAATGCGTGCATTGGGTGGCCTAGCTCTAATAACACGTAGTTTGTTACATCAACAACAGGGTCAATTGAGCGAATACCACTGCGACGCAGTTTTTCTACCATCCAAAGTGGTGTTTCTGCATCAAGGTTAATACCTTTAATTACACGCCCTAAATAACGAGGACACGCTTCATCATTCACAAGCTCAATCGATACTTTGTCATCAATCGTTGCAGCAACTGGTGCGATTTCAAGTGTGTTTACATCAACACTGTTAAGTACACCCACTTCGCGCGCTAGGCCTTTGATACCTAAACAATCGCCACGGTTTGGTGTTAAGTCAACATCAATAATGTTGTCGTCTAGGCTTAAGTACTCACGTAAATCAGTACCGATTGGTGCATCACTTGGTAATTCCATGATGCCATCACCCTCTTCGCTGATACCTAACTCAACGAATGCGCACAGCATACCGTGTGAAGGTTGACCACGAAGTTTGGCTTTTTTGATTTTGAAGTCGCCTGGTAATACAGCGCCAACAGTCGCAACAGCGACTTTTAAACCTTGACGACAGTTAGGTGCACCACACACGATATCAAGTAGCTCATCACCACCTACGTTTACTTTAGTTACACGTAACTTATCAGCGTCTGGGTGTTGACCACACTCAACCACTTCACCAACAACAACGCCTGTGAACTCAGCTGCTGCAGGCTCAACACCGTCAACTTCAAGACCAGCCATTGATAACTGTTCCGAAAGAGCCTGTGTGTCGATTGCTGGGTTAACCCACTCTCTTAACCACTTTTCACTAAATTTCATTTTATATCTTCACTCTTAACGGAACTGGTTTAGGAATTTTAAATCGTTTTCGAAAAATGCACGTAAGTCGTTTACGCCGTAACGCAACATCGTCAAGCGCTCAACACCCATACCGAATGCAAAGCCTGTGTATTTTTCTGGATCAATACCCACTGATTTAAGAACGTTAGGGTGAACCATGCCACAGCCTAATACCTCTAACCACTTGCCGTTTTTACCCATAACATCAACCTCAGCTGATGGCTCGGTAAATGGGAAGTAAGAAGGACGGAAACGAATTTCCATATCTTCTTCAAAGAAGTTACGTAAGAAGTCGTGCAGAATACCTTTTAACTCAGTGAAGCTTACATCTGTATCAACCATTAAGCCTTCCACTTGGTGGAACATTGGCGTGTGTGTTTGGTCGTAATCGTTACGATAAACACGACCTGGAGAAATGATGCGCAGTGGTGGCTGCTCAGTTTCCATGGTACGGATTTGTACACCACTTGTTTGTGTACGTAACACAAGCTTAGGGTTGAAATAGAAAGTATCGTGATCAGCACGCGCTGGGTGGTGCTCAGGAATATTTAGCGCATCGAAGTTATGAAAATCATCTTCAACTTCAGGACCTGATTTAACCGCAAAACCTAACTCACCAAAAAAGCTTTCAATACGTTCAATAGTACGAGTTACTGGGTGTAAGCCACCTGTTGGCATAACACGACCCGGTAAAGTTACGTCGATCGTTTCTGCCGCTAGCTTCTCTTCAAGAGCCTTACTTGCTAGTAACTCACGCTTTTCGTTAATGGCTGTTTGTACTTCTTGTTTTGCTTGGTTAATCACTTGACCCGCTTCTTTACGCTCTTCAGGGGCAATCTTGCCTAGCGTTTTAAGTAAGCTGGTGATTTCACCTTTTTTACCAAGGTAATTAACCCTGATATCTTCTAGTTGCGCGATTTCATTCGCACTGGCAACTGCCTCAAGTGCTTGCGCTAAAATATTTTCTAAGTTCATTGAGTACCTGGTCTTTCACAGAAGGATTTTTGTAATAGCTAATGATAACTGAAAGCAAGGACTAGATTCTAGCCCTACTAAAGCTTTAACGTTGATTTTATAAAAGGAATTGTTAATTTTCTTTGTGCAGCCATTGAGGCGTGGTCAAGTTTATCTAAAACGTCTAATAATGCACGCATATCACGGCTTAATCGCGTTAATAAAAAGCGCGCGCATTCATCCGTCAATTCAAGGCCACGCATGTGAGCACGGCGTACGAGCGCTTCGGCTTTGTCATCATCGCTCATTGAACGAATTTGTAACGTTGTGCCCCACTTCAAACGCGAAACTAAATCCGGTAGGTTGATATGTAGCATGTCAGGTAATAAATCAGCTGTGACCACAAGGTATTTGCCCGGCTCATTAAAGCGATTGAAAAAGTTAAATAATCCTTTCTCCCATGCATCGTTGCCTGCTACCAAGTGCACGTCATCAATACATAACACGTCAAGGTTTTCGAGACCTTCAAGTACCACAGGGCCGTAGTCAATCACTTCACGCATCGAAAGTAACATGGTTGACAAACCGCGCTCTTGAGCGTGAATACAGGTCGCATACAACAGGTGCGATTTACCTGAATCGCCCAAACCGCATAAATAAGTATATTGAAATTTGTTACTAAGCTTTGTGAACGCATCTTTAAGGTGACTCACTTCAAGCGAGTTTTCGCCACCAAAATAAGAAGTAAATGTTTCATCATCAGGCAAAGTAACAGGTAATGCCATTTGCATTGGTTCTTGCACTGCGATTAAAGCCCCTGCCACTGATATTCAAGCTCATCTTTATTGACTACTTGATAGAAATCACGCGGGTCCTGATACGCTTTAAAGGCACTATCAAGTTCTAACGCTTTTCTAAAATCATTCATGCTGCCAGTGTGATTAACAGTAAATTGAACGCTATCAGGTGTACGCACAGATATTACGGCACGAGTAACAACACTTAAGCTCTCTAAACGGCGTTTAGCAAATTCAATATCAACAAAGTTATTGATACCTTTAAGATAGAAAGTTGCTGTAGCAAGTTGGCCAATCATCGTTGGATCTATTGCGTATTCTGCTGCTAAGCCACCTGCTAAACTATCAATCATATCTGCAACAATTTGCTGCTTATCACCCATCAAACGATTAGTATCGAATAATTCAGCATTAGTGAAACGCCAATCAAGGATCCAGGTTTCTGAATCAGCTTGTTGATACATTCTTGCAGTAATACTGCGCTCAGCACTATAACGGCTTGAAGCTCGCTCTACAGGCTCAGAGAAATTACCCCACACTTCTGGTATCCCAACAATAGCGCGATCTTGTAAATCAAGTAGTGGCACAACCACAGGTAAACCACGACGACTTGCTTTGTCGTATATAAGCTGTTCAAGCTGTGGGTATGATTCTTGAGTAACCAATTCACGGCGCCAGTTATCTTCAATGCCTAGCCAGATCGCCACCAAAGGACGACGTGTCCCCCAAAGTGGCAAGCCAAGATCTTTGATTAATGCATTAATCTTATTGGCTTCGAACTTAACGACCAGATTTAAACTGCCATCAGCTTTTTCGTCATATTCAAATTTGAGCATGTAATCGGAAATGTCGCGGGTGCGTTGTTTAGCAACCGGGTTTTGATCTGCGCTTGTGTCCCCACTTACTTTCACCAACACATTTAGCAGCGCTTCACGGCTTGCTGCCAAACGAGCATCACGTGATTTGTCTGCAACTTTAAGAGTATCTTGATATAAATTAGTCACCTCAACAGCAAAGGTTGAAGCACTCGAAAAAAATAATAATAAACAAATAAGTAATCTAGACACAGGCCATTAGTTCTTGCTTTTAAACTGATTTGATCCTAAATCAAAGCCATAAACAAAGCAAAGTTAATTTAATGAACGGCAGCTGAGCGAGTTCGTGAGTTATACCATTCCGCTTAAATATTTGATCTAATATAGGCTATATAAAATCACTGGTTATTAACATTGAACCCAAACATATCTGAACAACTTTTAGCGCTTTCTCGTAAAGAACC
>NZ_PNCZ01000035.1:0-89783 GCF_005887425.1 Pseudoalteromonas sp. S2721 | reverse complement strand
AGTCGGGCTTTTTTGCGTTTGGAGCTATCAGCCAGGTAGGTTGGGTAGAGCGGAGCGAAACCCAACGTGAGTTAGCGAGTTGCAAGTTAGCAAGAGTAAAGTCGAACTGTTGGGTTGTTTAGTACAGAGCCTCCCTCAGCAATAACCCCGTAGGAGACACTTCAGTGCCGATTTCAGACCATAACAAACATATTCATGGCTAAAGCCATTCCTACAAGTAGACTTTGCCTAGAACCAGAGGAAGACGCAGCACCAAACACCCACACCGCGCGGCTGATCGCTGAAAGCTGATAGCTCTGTGATGTGTTGGGTTTCGCTCCGCTCTACCCAACCTACGCCAGACCTTTAAACTTTTCCCCTTGCTAACTAGCAATTCACGACCAATTTACCCTTTGTTGCAATTTTAATCTTGGTTTAGTACCTGAGCTATGTAAAACTATTTGCGTTTTTAAACCACAATCAGGTGACATGAATGTCTCAAATAAAAGCTTGGAAACTTATTAGCCTGTTTTGTTTGGTAAGCTTGCTTATGGGCTGTGAGTCGAAAGAAGAGCAGCTGAAACAAACAATACAACAATCCATAGAAAAAGCTGAAGTTGAATTAAATCAACTCGGTACAGCGCTTGATAATGGCTCTTTGCGTAATGCGACGATACTTAAACAATACGGCAAGGTGCTTGCTGAGCAACAACCGCAACTTTCTGAGATCGGCCGTGTAATTAGTCTTGATGCCACTCGTGAAGGGGCTATTTATTCAGGTCTCACACAACGCTTAGCAGATGTGAAGTCTACTTATCTAATACCACCATATGAAGATACGCTTCATCAACTTGACCTCATTCGTGATGCTGCCAAACCGTCTTTATTTCAAGATGCGCTTACCGATCCTATCAATATGCTTGCTGATATGTCGCAGGGGTCACTAGCACGGGTTGGTGCAATTAGTGAAGCTGCTGAAGGCGAAAGTGTTGGTAACCAGTTAGTTGGCAACCCTAACTATGGGCAGTGGCAAACGAATAGCAGTGGTACCAGCTTTTGGGTTTGGTACGGTATGTATCGTATGTTGGGCGATGTATTCGACCGAGTTGAATATGGTCGCTGGAGTCGTCATAGAAAGTATAGCTATTACAATGATTATGGCCGTTATCGTTATTCGAGCCCTAAGCAGATTAAAGCACAACAAACGGTAGAGACACGAACTCGACAGTCTTATCAACGCCAAGGTAAACAATTCACTAGTCCGTATGCCAAGAAACGTAGTGGCGCATCAGGATTAAGCCGTAGCAGCTATACGCCGCCACGCACACGTAGTAGCTATGCTTCTAGCAGTAGTTACAGTAAAAGCTCTGGGTCATTACGTAACAGCTCGAGCAGAACATCACGTGGCATTAGCCGCGGTAAGTAGTGAAAAGAATAACCACCGGAGTTACAACACATGTATGAATTTAATGGAATAACAACTTGGTCGTTGCAAGCTTTAGCAATCGACTTTGCAATCATTATCGCTTTATTTGTCAGCCTAAAATTTATTAAGGGTTGGGTATCTAACTTACACGCTAATGATGAAATAACTGAGCGTGACAATTTTGCTTTTGGTATTAGCTTTGCGGCAGGACTTGTGGCACTTGCTATTGTTCTTAGTGGCGTGAGCAGCGGCTCATTTGCACCGACTTTACAACAAGAAGCATTACAAATGCTAGGTTATGGTGTGATGGCGATTGTACTTATCAAGCTAGGTCACTTCTTCCAAGACAAAGTAGCGCTTCGTAAAGTGAGCCTGCATGACGAAATCGTAAAAGGTAATGCTACTGCTGCACTCATTGATTTTGGCCATGTTGTTAGTGTGGCGATTGTTATTCGCTCAGCTTTATTTTGGGTTGTGACCGAAGGCTGGCATGGTATTCCAATTGTGATCGCAGCTTTTGCCATTGGCAGCATTGCGATGCTACTGATCAGTCAATATCGCGTGCAGTTATTCAAGCATACTAATCGCAGTGGTGATTGCTTACAGCAAGCGGTTATTGACGGTAACTTAGCAGTAGGTATTCGTTATGCTGGCTTTTTAGTGGGTAGTGCATTGGCATTAACGGCAGCATCAGGTATTGCTCCTTATGCGGCTGACAACATTGTTGCTAGTTTAGCGTACTGGGCATTAAGTGCAGCTGTGAGTTTAGTGGCTTTCATTTTACTACACTTAGTGACTATCAAAATCATCCTATCTGGTTGTGATATTTCAGATGAAGTGAACCGCCAGAAGAACGTGGGTGTAGCAGCTATCTCTGCAGCAATCTCATTTGCGATTGGTTCGACTATGGCAACCTTGTTAGGTGCCTAATTAAGTGTCTACTACAACAAGCGCTCCAAGTAGAGCCAATCTACTTGGGCATGATTTCCTATTAATAACTGTTATGGCCGTACTCGCTGGGTGCGGCCTTATTTATGAGTACCTGCTATCTCATTATGCTGGTCGTGTCTTAGGCTCAGTCGAGAGTGCCATTTATGCCATGATCGGCACCATGATTGTCGCTATGGGTATCGGTGCTTTTTTAGCGCGATGGTTTAAAGATGCGTTTACTGCTTTCGCATGGCTAGAGAGTATTATTGCTTTGGTCGGCATGGGCTGTATTTTAGCGATAGCGAGCGTTATCGCTGTCAGTTATTCACTGCCGCATATCTTCTCCGAAATTTTTAACCTGCCAGCAGATACTGTACTTAATGGCTATGTATTTGAAAAGCTACAAGAGTGGTCACGTTTCTTACCTTATGTGTTTGGTCTATTACTTGGGCTATTAATTGGTATGGAAATCCCGCTGATTGCGCGTATTCGCCAGCAAGTTTATGGGCGCTTTTTAGAGAACAATGCGGGTACTATTTACGGGGCGGATTATATCGGTGCCGGTGTCGGTGCTGCTATTTGGGTGAGCATTATGCTTGCGATGCCAATTATGCAAGCAGCTGCTTGGACTGCGTTATTTAATATTATTGCCGGTCTCGTGTTTTTGTGGCGCTATCATCAACATGTTCGCTTCGCTAAGCTACTGTTAGTTTGTCATGTACTGTTGTTGGTGTTTTTTGCGTTTGTGCTTGTGCTTGGCACCAGCTGGATGAAAAATCTAAGCAATGTTTTATACAAAGATAAAGTCATCTACTCGCAAGCAACTAAGTATCAGCATTTGGTGTTAACTGAGCGTTTGAGTCGCAATCAGCCCAATGCAATTACTGATCTTTACCTCAATGGCCGTTTACAATTCTCAAGTGTGGATGAGCAAATTTATCATTCTATGCTTGTCTATCCTGCTATGTTGGCCTCCAATCGCCATGACCGCGTGTTGATCATCGGGGGCGGTGATGGACTTGCATTGCGTGATGTTTTGAAGTGGCCAGTAGAGCATGTCACCTTGGTTGACTTAGATGGTCAGTTGTTAAACTTATTTGGTAATGATGTCGGCGACTATGATGCGCCAGAGAAAATCAGAACACGTTTAACAGCGCTAAATAAACACTCTATGAGCGATCCTCGTGCTGATATTCGCATTGCAGATGCCTTTTTAGAGGTCGAAGCAATGCTTGCTAAAGGCGAGCGCTTTGACACTATTTTAATTGACCTACCAGACCCTAATCACCCAGATCTTAATAAGATGTACAGTGACTATTTTTACAATCATGTGCGTCAGTTATTGGCGCCTGACGGGGCTGTGGCCGTGCAATCAACATCGCCTTATCATGCGAAGAAAGCATTTTTGAGTATTGCTAAAACAATGAAAGCTTCGGGTTTTGGTTATGTTGAGCAATACCAACAAAATATTCCTTCGTTTGGTCAATGGGGTTGGACAATCGCGACTACCGCTGGCAAATCAGCAAGTCAGCGAATTCGTGAAACTAACGAATTACCGGTGCCATCGCGTTGGGTAAGCAAAGAATATTTATTGGCTTCTTTTGTGTTTCCGAATCATTTTTTTGAACAAGTAAACACGATTGAAGTCAATAGATTAGGTTCAGGAACCTTATATGATTATTACCGCCAAGCGTGGCAAGTTGAAACCGAATTGTACAAAAATTGATATTTTATAGTTGACATAATATGTCGGCTATGCAAATCTTAACTCAGACATAATATGTCAAAACGTAAAAAGGTGAGACATGGAATTAAATGAACTATCAATCAAACTGGCTTCTTTTGAAACAGAGGGTGTGAGCTTTGAGTCTTTCTTGATTGCCAACGAAGGTGAGCAAGATGTGTTACAAGTTATCGTCGATGGGAATGATGAGTTACCTATCTTTGTTACTCAAACAGAAGAGCAATTACTGTGTATTAGCTACCTGTTTGCTGAAGACGAAGTACAAGCAGATATGCGTAATGAGTTAAACGAAACGTTACTACGTTTAAATGTACCAATCCCATTAAGCGCATTTGCAAAAATTGATGATAAATACGCTATTTTTGGCGCGTTATCGGTTAATTCATCGTTTGATGATATTACCCATGAGTTGGTAACACTGGCAGACAATGCGATTGATGCACTTGAAGCCGTGACCATTTATTTAAACGATTAATTAGCAATTTCTGGAGTTAAGATTATGAGTATTTTAAAGAAACTATTTACAGCTGTACGTGGTGGCGCTCGTGAAGCAGGACAAGCAATTGTTGATGCAAACGGTATCCGTATCTTTGAACAAGAAATTGCTGATGCACAAAATGCCTTACAACGCGCTAAGAAAAGCCTGACCGAAGTAATGGCAAAAGAGATGCAAACGAAGCGTAAAATTAGCGCACTAGATGCATCAATTGCTGAACATGAAGCGTATGCAGGCCAAGCACTTGAAAAAGGTAACGAAGCTCTTGCATTAGAAATCGCTGAAAAAATCGGTGATTTTGAAGCTGAAAAAGCAGAGCACGAAGAAGTGTTAGCTGGTTTTAGTAACCACATTGTGCAACTAAAGCAGCAAGTTAAAGAAGCTGAAAAGTCGATTAAAGAAAACCAACGTCAATTAACAATGGTTAAAACGACTGAAAGTGTGCAGCAAGCAACAATGGCTGTAAACAGCACGCTAAATACGAACAGCTCATCAATGACATCAGCACGTGAGTCTCTAGAGCGTATTAAACAACGCCAGCAAGACCGCCAAGATCAGTTAGGTGCGGCTAAGCAATTAGAAGCAGATACTAATGGCGATGATTTAAAAGCGAAAATGGCTGAAGCGGGTATTGGTGATACCAACCCGAAAAGCGCAGATATTTTGGCGCGTATTAAAGCAAAACAAAATAGCTAATCAGTTAACGGAAAGACAAAAGGTAACCCACGCACTGGGTTACCTTTTTTGCTTCAACAAGGAGTCAGCCAATGTTTAACTTTTTCAAATCTAAAAAAGCCCCAGAGCGTCAGCTTACTGATCCAAGCCAATTACTCGTTGGTGATATGCTAACTGTGATTGATTCGTTCGCTTACCCAAGCTGGTTAAAAGGACAGACACTGCGTGTTATTGATGTGCAAACGTATCAGTACCAACGTAGTGCAGAGTATGAGCTGGTACTCGAGAGTGAATCTGGCCAAGTGGTGTTTTTGCAAATTGAATCAGATGACGGTGAGCAATGGGCAAACTTTGCGATCAAAATTCAACGCGACGATGTTGATGAGATTTTTACCCTTGATGAGTTCGCTCGTATTTTTGATGAAGACGAATTAACGGCAATTAATGTACAAAATAGCCCGGAGCGTTTTAGTCACTTTTTAGCATCGAGCTACAAACAATCAGAAGCACCTTATGTGTGTTATTTCCATAATAAGGACTACCGTAATAAGCCTTTACCTCGTTATGAAGACGAAGGTGGTGAGCCGTGTGAAATGATCTGTTTAAGCTCTGACGATGAATCGCATAGTTTAAATATTGAGATTTGGGAAGGCGGTGAAACAGAGGTATCACTGACGTTAACCAGACCAATTAGCGATATTGTTGACTTATTTCCTGGGGATGCCAAGTGAGTGATGCAAAAGCCAAATGGCAGCGTCAGGAGCAAGCCGTTAGAGCCACGCAAATGGCGTTTGATTTAAGCTCTGAAGTGCAAAAATCAATTAAGAAGCAAGCCATTGACCAAGAGCTTACGCCATCAGATATGATCCGTAAGATTTTGGAGCTCGACGTTAAGTCGAAAAAAACCAGACAACGCTTATCGTTTAACTTAAATGATGAAGAGATTGCTTTATTGGCTGAGCGTTTTGGCGTTGCAGCCGATGATAAGCGTGCTGTGAAGCAGCGCGTGGCTGAATTACTCATTGAACACAGTAAAAAAAGCTAAGGTTTTGCCTTTACTTCTTTAAGCCCTTACACTGAGACTAGATGTTTTAAAGAAGTGGCATGACTGTGGATATTATTTTACTTGCGTATTTAGTTATTTTTGCATTATTTGGCACTGCAGCAAGTTACTTTGTTCGCTACATTTATGCTTACTGGGTGCATAATACAATGCAGGTTAAATACATATATAAGGCCGGGATTTGTATCATCAGCGTGGTGATAGTATCCGGCCTTATTGCATTATTTACTTAATCTCGATTGCTTGGCACTGCTGTGAAATACACAGCGATTGTACAGGCAGAACTGGTGAGCAATCGTTAACAGTTAATGCTTGATCAGATGACTTCTCAGCCGCTGTAATTCGCTCTGCAAGTTGCTCTGCTTGCTCTTGTGTGTTGTTTAACGTTGAATAAACCACATAGCGACTTGGGCCACCACATGCCCGCTCACCAACTTCTAACACTTTACATTGAAAGCTCGCAGTACAGCTATTATTACTAACGATATCGTTCAGCTGATCATTTAAATCACCTAGATCAACGCGTGCAGAGCTACCCGACGTTGTTGTTTCGCAACCGCTTAAAGCAATGCTTGCTAACACAGTTGTGGTGATGAAAAGTTTCTTGAAAGTCGATGAACGAACCATTATTGCTTATTCCTTAGTATACACTTGCCGCTGAGCCTTCGATTCTAACACAAGTATTCTCAGAACACTGCGCACCTGGTGCGGTTAGATGCTGACAAATACTCATCATGTCGTTTGCTGCGTTAAATTGCTTTTCAAGGGCGGTGATATCTTTTGCAAGTTTTTCAACCTCAGCAGTGTCAGCTGTTTTGGTTGAATAAACAATGAAACTACTTGGGCCGCCACAAGCACGACTACCAACTGGTAATACTTTACATTGGCTGCTGCTATCACAGCTTGGATCATCGATTAATTGTTTAAGTTGCTCATGGGCTGAGCTAATAGTGGCTTTATCTGGGGCTGCTTTGGTCACTTTTTCAGTGTTTTTTATTTCAACGGCTTTTGGTGCCTCGACAAGTTTATTGCTTGTAGCCGTCGATTCGGCTTGCTCATTAGTTGCAGCGTCCGAGCACGCAGTTAATAACACAGGAAATAAAATTGCCAATAGTGGATAGCGCATAACATACCTAAAAATCGTTGAATAAGTACTCACTATCATACACATTGCTCAAAGCGGAGCAATAAAAACGTTTTCTTTCAGTAAGTAGCTCTGTATTCACAGAGCTACAAAAAGATAAAAGTTTATACCACTTTACAATAAGCGGGTATTACAAACCACCTTGGGTTAGTTTGGCGGGGTTCAGTAACTCGCTCAGTTCTTCGCGCGAAATATCCGTATGCTCTGCAGCAACATCAATAATAGGGCGACCTTCTTGATAAGCTAATTTGGCAATTTTTGCTGCTTTGCTATAGCCGATCACCGGATTAAGCGCGGTAACTAGAATTGGGTTTTTAGCGAGCGCTTTATCAACATTGCTTTGGTTTACTTTAAAGCTGGCAATCGCTTTATCTGCCAGTGCTTCACTGCTATTCGCCAGCAGTTCGATACTTTGCAAAATGTTTAAGGCAATCACAGGCAGCATTACATTGAGCTCAAAGTTACCCGCTTGACCAGCTACTGTAATGGTAGCGTCATTGCCAATGACTTGTGCGCTGACCATAGCGGCAGCTTCAGGGATCACGGGGTTTACTTTACCCGGCATAATTGATGAGCCCGGTTGTAAAGCCTCAAGCTCAATTTCACCAAGACCTGCAAGAGGGCCAGAGTTCATCCAGCGTAAGTCATTGGCTATTTTCATTTGTGCTACAGCAAGTACCTTTAGCTGGCCTGACAGCGCAACAATGGCGTCTTGTGAGCCGATGTTATAAAAGAAGTTTTTACTTGGGCTAAAGCGAATACCTACATTCTCACTCAAGTGTTGGCAAAACTCACCAGCAAACGCTGGATCGGCATTAATACCAGTACCAACCGCTGTGCCACCTTGTGCAAGTTCACAAACTCGCTCGAGTGCTTGGCGAATACCAGTCATTGCATGATCCACTTGTAACTGCCATGCAGCCAGTGTTTGTGCAAAACTCACAGGCATTGCATCCATTAAATGAGTGCGACCGGTTTTAACAATATGGCCTACTTCGGCTTGTTTGCTTTGTAGGCTTTGACTGAGTTTATCGAGTTTAGGAAACAGCTCATAAATGATGTTAATAGCGCTACTTACAGCAATCGCAGTGGGGATCACATCATTTGAGCTTTGTCCCATGTTCACATCATCGTTGGGGTGAATGGTTTCCCCTGCAAACTGGCTCGCCAGCGTTGCTATAACTTCATTGGCATTCATATTTGAGCTAGTGCCAGAGCCTGTCTGAAATACATCAACAGGAAACTCTGAAAAATGTTTACCGTCAATGACCTCTTGGCATGCTTGCTCAATGGCTTTGGCTTTACCTTGGCTCAAATGGCCTAAAGCAGCATTACTTTGAGCGGCAGCTTGCTTAATGTAGGCGAGGGCGGTGATAAATTGCTTAGGCATGGCTAAGCCACTAATTTGAAAATTGTTGATAGCGCGTTGCGTTTGAGCTTGATACAACGCATTGGCAGGGACTTGTAGCTCACCCATGCTATCTGATTCGGTTCTAAATTGGCTCATAAACACTCCTAAATCGGGTTAAATTCTTGGCTGAGAAGGCACGCTTCTCGCTCCAAACTGAAATACTTTTCAATACAGTTATGAGTTTTGTAGTAACGCTTTAGCGCAAGTTGCGGTTTATAAAGCTGAGCCAAACATTGTTTACGAATTGCATTATGCACTAATGAATCACACATCTTTTCAAGTAGTTCATGAAAGGTGCGTCTTAGATACAGCTCTTGCAAAATAAAGTTGTGATGCTTTTCGTAATAGCGTGCAATGTTTAAACCCGCTTCAACATAGTTAGCAACAAGCGCAGGGGCATGTAACCCAGGTCTTTGGCAAACACATTTCATTTGCCGCTGATAATGGAGCATAGCATTGTGAGAGTGCATAGAAAAACCGATTAACTGTAATGATAATTGTTATCATTACAGTTAATCGGTTTTAGTGCAAGTCTTATATAATGAAGCTAAGACTGAATGGATTAACTGTGTGTGATTAATTGTAGCCGAGAATAAAAATCTGGTCTGTTTCATGTTTTTTCGGCGCCTGTACATTTTCTTTGTTACATTGAGAAAGAAGATCGATCACGGTTGCTCTGTCGTCACAACTTGTTAAGGCGGCTTTTTCGCTTTCAGCTCGTTCGCTGGCTGCAAGTGCAGCATCTACAGCGGTGTAGGGTGAGATATACATAATATTGCTCCTATTGATTAATTCACTTAAGAAATAGCATAAGCTGTACCAATATTGATCAATAAATTTAACTAGTTGAAAATAATGGTTTTATATTTTTAACTAATAAATTCACCGCGACTTTATTATTTATTTTTGCTTTACTGTTGTGCACTAATTACCAAACATGGTGCACTAATTTGTATGGATAAACCCTTCTCTCAAGCCTGTGAAAACAACAAATTACCTATTTTAAACGTATTAGATGCGTTCTTTTCTGATGTGACGGACGTATTAGAAGTCGGCTCAGGTACTGGGCAACATAGTGTGCATTTTGCAACGCATTTAGCACATTTGCAGTGGCATTGTAGTGATCGCGAGGTTAATCACCCGGGGATTTTACAATGGCATCAAGAAGCTGATTTAACTAACTTGCATGCGCCACTCATACTCGACCTTAATGATCCTTGGCCGGTTGAAACAGTGAATGCTATTTTCACTGCCAATACAATGCACATTATTAGCTGGCCACTGGTGGAGCGCTTTTTCCAAGGTGTAGCAAAGCACTTAGCGCCTAAAGGTAAATTGTGTATTTATGGACCATTCAAGTACCAAGGTAAGTATACCAGTGCCAGTAATGCTGAATTCGATGCGTTTTTAAAACAGCAAGATGCACATAGTGCAATCCGTGATTTTGAAGCGATTTGCCAACTTGCAGAGCAAGCTGGCTTAACCTTTGTTGAAGATGTGCAAATGCCAGCGAATAACCAATTATTGCTGTTTAAAAGGCAGTAAGCTTTCGCATTGGTCTTTATAGAGCGCCATATGTTGGCGTTCTCTAGTAATAAAATCACTAATGGCAGCTGCAAACTCAGTGTGTTGAATATGATGCAGTGAATAGGTATTTACGGGCTTAAAACCGCGACTTATTTTATGCTCACCTTGCGCGCCAGAATGGAACTGCTTAAGTTTGTTGGTAATACAGTACTCAATACCTTGGTAATAGCAAAGCTCAAAGTGCAAACTATCAAGCTCATAGTTCG
Organism: Pseudoalteromonas sp. S2721; assembly: GCF_005887425.1. Classification (NCBI taxonomy): domain Bacteria; kingdom Pseudomonadati; phylum Pseudomonadota; class Gammaproteobacteria; order Alteromonadales; family Pseudoalteromonadaceae; genus Pseudoalteromonas; species Pseudoalteromonas sp. S2721. Next base: position 79,122 of record NZ_PNCZ01000035.1, on the reverse strand, counting down.
TTCCCCAGTATCGACCATATAAACAATTCTGATCTTTAAAGCTGAGTGTGGCAGCAATCACTTCTCCTTGATATTTAGCGAACATTAACACCAGTTTGTCGGCCATGCTTTGCTGTAATAGCTCAAAAAAGGCGGTATTCAAATAACCATTGTGGCCTGAGCGCTTCAAATAGGTTTGGCGGTAAAAATGACTAAATTGCTGCATGTGCTGTTTGCTGATGTCAGCACCTTCGAGCCATTCTACGGTTATCTGTTGTTCAGTTATTTTTGCGCGTTCTTTTTTGAGCGATTTACGCTTTCTTGCGGTGAGTGAAGCTAAAAAGTCCTCAAAGTCATTATAGCCTTCATTAAACCACTGAAACTGCACGCCATGACGTTGCATTACGGTGTTGCTAGTTAATGCAGTCGCTTGTTGCTGGTGGCAAAAATTTATATGCCAACCTGACCAGTCTAATTGCGCTGCTGTTGCTGTGAGTATGTGCTGAATGTACGCATAGACTTCAGCGAGCTTATTGTGATTTATACTAATTCGTTGCCCTGCAATAGGTGTGAATGGTACGCCACACAGCCATTTGGGGTAATACTCTAAGCCATGTTGTTGATAGGCTTCAGCCCAAGCCCAGTCAAATACATATTCACCATAAGAGTGGTGTTTTAGATACCCGGGTAGTAAGGCTATAACCTGTTCTTGCTGGTAAATTGCTAGGTGCATGGGTTGCCAGCCCGACGCTTCACTCACACAGCCTGCTTGTTCTAAAGCAGCTAAAAAAGCGTGATCAGTAAAGGGTGTATCATCGAAAAATGACTGCCATAGAGTGGCATCAATCTCGCTTATTTGATTAAACCAGCGGTGGCTAAACTTACTCATTGTGCAGCCGATTCAATATCTTTGATAAAATCGTTGATATGCATAGCAAGCTTATCGAAATAAGGGTTAAACGTGAGTCGTGCAAAGGGCTTGTGCGCTTGTAAATTTTCGGCTGTGCGTTCACCCATCACAACGTCTTTTTGGTATTTGCAGGCTGTATAAAGCGTGTCGTCATCTAAGTAGCTGCCGCAATTGCGATACAATGCTGTGCGACCGTAGTAAGGGTTGCTGGGTTTATTAACAATACCAATATGTGACATTCCTTTGATTTTTTTACAGTCATCGGTGTCGCAGTCATCACGAATTATTTGGTAATCAGCTGGAAAGCTAGCTGGAATGTTATTGTCATCACCATAGTATACAAGCCGATCAAGCTGGTTATTCTTGCGCGTTTTTGGGTCGTGCAGCTTAGTTAAAATCTTAAAGGTCGCTTGGTTATCTATTGTGGTGTCAACATCACTAAAGGTGCTAAATATCGCTACATTAGGCAGTTGGCGATGACGTAGCTCATCAAGGCTAATACGGCTCATTGCTTCGTGACTAGCTGAGGCTGCACTAAATGGAAACGACTCATACTTGGCAAAATCAAGGTCCGCGTCTTTATCAATCCAATTCACAAATGGAATCGCATCGACCCATTTCGCTAGCCAACCGTTTTTATTGTGTGGCTCGCTTGCGGGTGAAAACAACATAGCAGCCATAATTTTATTATCGACTGGGCCTTGAGTTAAGTAATCAATAACCAGTGCAGCACCGGTTGAGTAGCCCCCTAATATCACCTGATCAAAGTCTTTTAATGTGCGCTCAATGGCATACACGCTAGCCTTTTGCCAATCATCGGCATCGATGTCTCTAAGTGCTGCAGGAGCGGTACCATGCCCAGGGAGTAAAATTGTGCGTACCGTATACCCTTGTTGATAATACACTTGTGCAAGGTCGTGATAGGTAAAGGGTGAGTCGGTTAAACCGTGGATCAAGAGCACCGCTTTACGGCTATCGGCCTGTTTGAGTTCAAATGGGCTTATTAAATCAGCAACAGTTGCGTTAGCTGGTCGAGCGCCTTGTGCAACAAGTTGCTGATAGGTGTCTGTGTAAACAGGGCATGGCAAATTAGCACGCGGGTTTTCGCTACTAATTTGCAGGTAAGCAGCGGTTAAATAGTCATTAAATGCTTGCTCGATATTATAGCTAAAGGTGCTATGAGTGCGTGGCAATGGCTCTCTAAACAGCCCTTCGCGCTTACTTTTCATCATCAGTTCTTGGTCTTCAAGCTGAGTAAGGCAGGTTTGTTGCTGCGCCATTAATGAGCTGCTAAATAGCCCACTGATGGCCCAAGAGATAGCAACTAAGTTGATGAATTTCATATTTTAAGCATCCTTATAAAGCCTGTTTTTAGCTTATCGAGTTATGTTTTATTTGCAAGCAAGGTGCGTCAAGCGAGCGGTAAATGACGCTTAGTGAACGCTTGTTTTAAAACCACTGTCGACTCGATGTTAGCAATACAATCAATACTACCTAATTTATGTTTCACAAAGCTTTCATAGCTTTCTAAGTCAGCGGCAACGATCTTCAGCAAGTAATCATAACTGCCTGAAATAACAGAGCACTCAAGCACATGTTCTAGCTTCTCAACCTGCTGTTCAAATTGCTCAGCAGCGGCAACAGAGTTCTGGTTTAAGCGAACAAAGGCATACACAGACACATTTAAATCAACGGCTTTAGGATTGATGGCAGCATGGTAACCACTGATCACATTTGCTGATTCGAGCTTTTTAATGCGGCGAAGGCAAGGGGTATCTGACAGGCTAACAGACTGGGCCAGCTCCGAGACAGAAGTTCTCGCATTATCCTGTAAAGCATTAAGTAATTGTTGGTCTTTTTTATCTAATTTCATTTTTATTTGAGTGATTTTCACTAATCTAGATGGATTCTAGTCTATATTTTGGCGATTAGCACTCATTGAACTCTGTTAACATTATCGCAATATAATTATTTTGGAGTGAGCCTGTGACTGAGAACACCAAGGCATTTGATAGCTGGCTTCGCACCCGTTTTGTTGAGATCAACAGCGAATTAGAAAAACTATATTGGCAACAAGACGATAAAGCGAATGTAGAGGGTGTCGGTGAGCACCTTAAACGCCAATTAGAGCAAGAGGGTAATGAGCATATTCGTGCCTTACTGGCAGAGGGCAATACCGATGAAGGCTTTGATAACGCCTTCGATTTATTAGGCAATGTTGGCTTGTATATGGCGGCATGCCGTCGACATGAAATCACTGAGCCTTCTCGTGAAACAAGTTCACCGCTTGTTGAAGCCTCTGCGTTGGCAATGCACATTGGTGCATCTATTGGTGTAACCCCGCGTTTTGCAACGGCGCATTTAACCACCCACAATAAAGCGGTTGATGGTTTGTATAAGCGCTTTACTGACCTTGAAGATGAGAAAATCTTTGTCGATTACAACACTAAGGGCATTTTAGCGTATAAGCGAGCGGCAGATGCTTTATTAAAAATTCAGCCATTAGGGATATCGCACCCTATCACGGCTGATTTACTCACAGTAGCAAAACAAGCGCTGCTTGATGTGATTGAGTCGAACAATACGCTATACAACAAGCTCGATACAGATCGATTTTTCTATTGTGTACGTCCGTATTACAAGCCGTATCGAGTAGGTAAAGAGGTATATCGAGGTGCGAACGCCGGTGATTTTGCGGGCATAAATGTCATCGATTTATTGCTTGGTCTTTGTTTTGCTAATGAACCTAGTTACTCGCAAATGCTGGTGGATAAATTCTTGTATATGATGCCTGAAGATCAACAGATCCTGCGTGAAAGCATGCGTATGACAAGTATTATGGATGACTTCTTAGCGGCAGAAGCTGAGCGTGATAGTGAATGGTTACAAACTAACTTAAAGCTGTTCATTCAAGTGTGCAAACTGCATGGTGATACTGCCATTGGCCATCATAATCAATTGGTCAGTAAATACATTGCGCAGCCTTCACAGCAAATGCAGCAACAACATATGGATAAAGTCACAGCCAGTGGGCCGCCTTTGCATGTGTTACTAAACTCACTAGAGCAATTGCGTGATCGCCGTGCGGCAGCAAAGCGGGATGATATTCGCACCCGTTTCGATGACTTAACTAAGTTAAAACAGTGGATTAAGTAATGAACAAAAACGATTTTGTAATTCCACAAGGCAGCTATTTGCTTAACCACTCTGTGGGGCGACCATTAAAATCTGCTGAGCAGCATTTTCATCAGCAGTTTTTTGCCGCTTGGCAAAATGAAAATAAAGAGCCATGGCAACAGTGGTTGCAAGGTGTAGAGGCGTTTACGAGTAGTCTCGCTAAATTATTTAACTCGCATAGTGAGTTGTTTTGTCCACAAGTTAACTTATCGAGTGGTTTAACCAAGCTTTTGATGTCGCACCCGCGACTTCAACAGGAAAATTGCAAAGTGTTGATGGCAGAAAGTGATTTTCCAAGCATGGGTTTTGCAATGCAAAAAGCCCTACCTGAAAGTGCTGAAATCGTGTTTATTGATAAGCATGAAGACTTAACCGATGCGCAGATTTGGCAGTTATATTTAGCGAATAATGATATTGATTTAGTCTTTATTAGCCATGTTTATTCAAACACGGGTCAGCAAGCGCCTATTCATGAAATTATAAATATCGCGAAACAACACAACACATTGAGCTTACTTGATGTTGCACAGTCTGCGGGCATTTTAGAGGTCGACTTAACTAAGCTTGATGCCGATTTTATGTTGGGCTCGAGTGTCAAATGGCTATGTGGTGGACCGGGCGCTGCTTATTTATGGGTTAACCGCAAGCAGCTATCACTTTGTCAGCCACAAGATGTTGGCTGGTTTTCTCATCAAAATCCGTTTGAGTTTGATATTAAGCACTTTGCTTATCATCAAACCGCGTTGCGCTTTTGGGGCGGTACCCCTTCAGTTGCACCTTATATTTTGGCTTCGCATAGTATTAATTACTTTGCTGATCTTGGTATTGAGAAAGTACGCGCTCATAACTTAGCAATGCTCGCGCAGTTTCATGATCAATTAGCTGATTATGTGCGTTCACCAATACAGGATGACAAATGTTCTGGAACAGCCATTATGCATTTTGGTGAGCAACAAGCGGCTGTAAAAGCTGCGCTTATTGCAGCGAATATTGCAGTTGATGAACGTCACTTAGGCTTAAGAGTCTCTGCTCATATTTATAATGATCAGCAGGATATCGATACTTTTATCACAACTGTGAAAAGGGCCTTATAACAAAACGCTTAATTAAGTGTTATTGCGAGTTGGTATTACGTTAAGAGCTTGTCGAGCCTTTGCTTTGACGGAACGCCAGTGCGTCATTGGTTTTTCGGGGACCAGCGCTAAAATTTGCTCAAAGTCGATGTCATCAATACTAACTTCGTTACTGTGTGCAAACATAATTCGTTTTGGTTGCAGCGCTTTTAGCATCAACAAAGAGTTTAAATACAGCTTTGGGTAAAAAACAGGAAAGGGTGGCACAAGCTGCCCTTTTACTTTTACCAATAAATCAGCAATGTAAATTCGCTCGCTAGGAATATGATACAGACTAATATCTCGGTCGGTATGACCTGGGCTATGCAGTGCTTGCCAATCGTCAAAGCCGGGTAGGGTTGCATCAGTGGCAAGGTAATAGTCAGCATCTAAATGGCGGCTGTACCAAAGATTATGGCGTTTTTTATTTAACCTACCGGCGACCCACCAAGCCAAAGCAATATCGGTTAAATGCATTAAGAAACCATCAATGCCTCTATACCATTGCCCAGGGGCGTTCGACGTAGCTATTTTTCCACCACTTAACTTTCTTAATGCATGCGCTCCACCGGCATGATCTGGGTGCATATGGGTGACTACTATTAGTTTTAAGTCTGTGATGGGGCGCTTGAGTTGTTCGGTAATATAATCAAATACAGTATCAACATCAGCACGGCAACAACCATCAAGTAGCATCAATTTATCTGGGTATTCAACCAAATAGATATTTTGGATATAACCTTCGAGCGTATGAATTTGCAAAACGATTGATCCCTAAACTTAATCAGCAAATCTTGTTATATCATGTCTGACCAGTTTTGGTAAGCTAGACTAATTGGATTGTGAGGCTCGTTCTTTGAGCTGTTTTTTGGTTTCTTCTAGCTGTGATACTTGCTTTTCGAGGGGGGCGATTTGGCTTTTATAATAAGCATTAATACGTTCGCTTTGTTTGCTAATAGCATCATCAATAGACGCTGCGCCTAACCTGTTTGCGGCATCTTGTGTCATATTGCTGAGTTTACCAATGCGCTCACTCTGCTGTTTTTGTAGTTCTTTGATCTCTAATTGAAGGCGGTCTATTTCGCGATCGGCTTTTTGAATTTTTAAATAATCTTCAACACTTAAGTCTGCAGGCTTTTGCGGATTTGGCAGCTGCTCTGTGGCTGGGGGTTGGTTACTTGCGGGTGGTGGTGCAATTTTTACTATTGCTGCATCTTTACCACAAGGCTGCTCTGTAAAGGTGGCAACCCCGTCAATCATGCACTTATAAATAGTGGCTTGACTGTTGGCGCTGGCAAATAGAGCAAGCGTAAAAAATGCAAAACGAAACATAGCATCACTTTGTGTAGCAAATAGATACTTAGCATGCATGAAATATAATGAGGAGTGCAAGTTTTCGGACATAAAAAAACCGCTAAAAAGCGGTTTTTAATAATAAAATGGTGGAGAAGGAGGGATTCGAACCCTCGATAGAGCTACAAACCCTATACTCCCTTAGCAGGGGAGCGCCTTCGGCCACTCGGCCACCTCTCCAGCGCATAATTCTGATTGTAATTTGCTGAAATAAATCAACAAATAAAAATAAGTGGTGGAGAGATAGGGATTTGAACCCTAGAGGGGCTACAAACCCCTGCCGGTTTTCAAGACCGGTGCATTCGACCACTCTGCCATCTCTCCACATCGTGATGCGAGAATAATACTTAGCTGAATCGGCTGTGTAAATAGGAAAAAGTTTGTTTGCTTGTTTTTTGAGCGTAAAGAGGGTGTTTTTTGTAAAAAGGTTTAATTATTTGCTGTTTTTAACTTAAAAGAAGGGGGTTGGGGCAGTAAACGGAGGAGCTAAAGAAGGATCTTCGTTAGTGGTTGGGTGTTTACTGCACCGATAAAGTAACCATGGTTGGGGATTACTTGTGTTGTACTGCGCCGCCAAGAGCTAACTTTTTGCCGTAGCGATTTAGTTTTGCCAACATTTTTGCTTTGCGGTTTGTTGGTTTTACGGCAACATGAGTTGCAGCGTTTTGGTTTAATGTATTAATTGGGTTCATTACTTTGCTCCGGGTTGTGTTTGGTTGAAAACGTGAGTATTTTGCAATCAAACTGAACAAAAATAAAACGATAAAAATTGAGTCTGCCGGATAACTTTTTCTAATCCGAAAGTCTTTTATTAACATGGGTTAAGTTTTTAAATACACATTGCGCTGCATGCTTATGCAATTGTGTTTGCGTTGAAGTATAAGTAAATAAAGGTTTTTAGCTTTTGGTGTTTTTATTTATGCGTTTTTAGAGTGAGAAAGTGACTAATTATTCAGATTAATATAATTTGAACGAGCGTGGTGTTTTTGCCATATAAGAAAAGAAGTAACCGTTGATGTTGATAATAATAAAGCCAAGTGACAAAAAAAATCATAAAAACAGTGTTGATTGGCTACTAAAAGAATGTAAAAAAAGACAGATTGAGCCTGAATTGTATTTAACCACAGGCAAGTTTGAGAATGATTGCGCTGATATTACGCATTTGGCTAAAAACCAGAGTCAAGTTGTGGTGATTGGTGGTGATGGGACGCTGCATTTAGCTGTTAATGCATTAATGTCGAGTCGCTGTTCTATCGCGTTAATTCCAGCAGGCACAGGAAATGATTTTGCGCGTGGCTTTACGTGTAAAAAACAGGCTTGGTATGAGGCTGTTTTTAATAGCCGTACAGAATTAATCGATGTTGGACAAATCAATCAGCGCTATTTTATTAATGTGGCGGGAATAGGGTTTGACGCTGAAGTCGTGAAGCAACTAAATAAAGCCGGAAGTTTCAGCTCGTTTGGCTACACTTGGCAGGGCATCAAACAGCTATTTTCATTTCGGGCACGCTCACTTAAGGGGGAGTTTAATGGTAAAGCACTCAACTACAGTAATTTAGCGACGATTTTTGCTAATCATCATTACTTTGGTGGTGGCTTAAAAATTGCCCCTCGGGCAAAGTTAAATGATGGTCAGCTTGATTGCTACTGCATGCCAGCTGGCGGTTTATTGAAAAACCTGATCAGCTTTTTGTATTTACTGCTCGTAAAGCATCATAGTTTGCACGCGCTGGAATATACCCAGTTAACGACTGCCGAGATCACTACGAAAGGACTGGCTATAGAAGCCGATGGTGAGCTCGTTGGTTTTACTCCGGCTAAAGTTAAGATTCACAAACAAGCACTTCGTTTTCATGTGCCATAAAAAAGCGCCGGCAAAATTTGCCAGCGCTTGGTGTTAGAGGCGACATAGTCACTTCTAACTGGGGACGGAGCTTTTTTGCTGCAGATTACGTGCAGCAAAAAATGCTTTAATTTGTCGAGTTGGAGTCAGCACGATAGCATTACCGAATAACACTAGGCTAAAACCCATAAAGGTATTTGCTTGCCATTCAAATCCTTCAAATAAGGTACTTAAGACCACTGCAACCAGTGGGAATAATACGATTACATAGCTTGCTCGCTCAGGGCCGATATTTTTAAGTAGCGCGAAGTAACAAGCAAATGCGATTACGGTACCAAATACAGCTAAATAGAAGAGCGATACCCAATAGCTGGTTGGGGCATTCAATGTCAGCTCAACGTCGCTTACTAAAACATAAGCTGCTAGCCCTAAAGCGCTGTATAACATACCCCAGGCATTGCCTTGAAGTACGCCAATATTACGCTGAGAGTTTCGAACACTGACCATATTCCCCAATGAAGCCACAAAGGTTCCAGATAGCGCAAGTAGTAACCCGACCAATGCACCATTACTCAAGTCGAATTGCTGAATTTGTGGCCAAAACAAGCTGGCAATACCCATTACGCCAAGTAGTGCGCCAAAGTAAATTCGTTTCGCAATTGGCTTTGCGAAGAACAAGCGGGTATTAATAATGTTCATCAATAGCAACATAGAAAACGCAATTGAGGCCATTGCTGAGGTGAGATAGTTCTGCGCCCAATACAGCACTAAATAATTTAAACCAAAGTTAAATAAAGCCAATAATGCAAAAAATCCGTGATCGCGCAGTGAATATTGCATAGGGAGTTTTTTTACCAGCACAAAGGCCCACATTAAAATGGCTGCAATGGCAAAGCGATAAAATAAAGAGACCTCAACAGCAACATCACCCAGTTGAAACTCAATAGCTAGCCAAGTCGATCCCCAGATCAGTACTGTAGCAAGGTAGAGAGCGGCGCTTTTCATAGTTAGTACCCAAAAATTGAAAGTATGTTCATTTTAATCCTCTTCTGTATACTTAACATATACAGAAAACTAGAAATGCAACCTATACAGTTTGGTGGGCTATGTCACAAGTTATCAGTCGTAGTAACAGTGAGTTCTTATATCAACAAGTTATTCAGCTAGTTAGAGATCTTTGCTTGCAAGGTTCGTTATTACCGGGTGAAAAGTTACCTTCGCTCAGAAAAATGGCAGACAAGCTCAACATCAGTATTCCTACTGTAAAGCAAGCGTATCAATTACTTGAAGGGCAAGGGCTGATCGAAGCCAGAGAAAAGTCAGGGTACTTTTTAAAGTCATCACAGTTAAATCAGTCTCGACCAAAGCGAGTTAGGCTCAGTCGAGAGCCTACCACAGTCAATAAGCAAGGCTTGATTGAGCAAGTCTACAGCGCTATCCACAAAGCTAATGTGGTGCCATTTGGTATCGCCAACCCTGTGGCTGCTGCACCGACAGATAAAGCACTGGCACGAACAATGCGCCGAGTAATGACACTGGCTGGCGCATCGGCAATTAATTACGGGCCGATGGATGGCTTTGCGCCACTTAAAAAACAACTCATTCATCGCTATCTGGACTTTGGTATTGGGGTTGATAGCGATGAATTAGTGATCACCAATGGTGCTCAAGAGGCGCTGGCGATTGCCCTTAAGTGTGTCGCTAAACCCGGTGATGTTATTGCTATCGAGTCGCCTTGTTATTTTGGCATTATCGAATTAATTGAAAGCTTAGGTTTAAAGGCACTGGAAATACCGCTGTGTCCTGATGAAGGAATATGGTTAGATGACTTGGCTCAAGCACTCGATGAGCATGATATAAAAGCCTGTGTGTTTTCTACCTCATTAAATAACCCTGTTGGCAGCTTTATGCCTGATGCTAAGCGTGAGCAATTAGTGGCACTGTTAGAGCAGCGTGATGTGGTACTTATTGAGGATGATGTTTATGGCGACTTACATTTTACGGCAAAGCGTGCGACGCCTGCACAAGCTTATTCAAAAAAGGGCTTAGTGATCACCTGCGCGTCGTTTTCAAAAACAGCCGCACCTAGTTACCGCATTGGTTGGATCATTGCCGGTAAGTTTGCAGAACAAGCAAGGCGACACAAACGCGCGCTTAGTTGCTCTGCGCCACTTATAAACCAGTGGACCTTGTATGAGTTTATAGCTAGCGGTGAGTACGACCGTAACATTCGTTTGCTTAGACAGCGCTTATGTACCAATAAAGAACGTATGATTTGGTGCCTGCAGCAATATATGCCAAGTTGTGCGCGTATAAGTAACCCGCAAGGGGGCTGTGTTATCTGGGTTGACCTTGGTAGCCAATATGATGCGGTAAAGTTATTTCATCTGGCACTAGAGGCGGGGATCAGTATTACTCCGGGGTTGATATTCTCAGCGGGTAAAAAGTACCGTAGCTGTTTTCGTTTAAGTTATGGCTTGCCTTGGTCTGAAAACTTAGAGCAGGCGATTAAAACGTTATCGCAATTGACTGTGCTGGCCAAAAAATAAAAAAGCGCAGAGCAAGCTCTGCGCGAAAGGACCAATTGTTTTGGTTCAGGGATGTTAATTAGTCAATTACTCTGCATTCTGTTTGAAAGTAAATAGTTGGTACTCTTTTAGTTGTGGTACTAGTACCACTAATTCTTGTTCTTTATGAGCGATATCTGCAAAGCTGCCGCATAATGCATCTGCACGCTCTTCAAGTTGAGCTGCCTGTGTTTCTACACGCGCTTCGATTTGTGCGCCCATGTTTTCCATACGTTGCTCAAACTCATCCATGTCGCCACCTGAACCTAAAAGTTCAGAGCCTAGCGCCACTAAAATACTGCCCATCGATTGCATCATGGCTGACTCGACAGCCGATTCGATTTTCTCATCGAATTGGTCTTCAAAGTTTTGGCCAAATTTTTCGAAATTTTGCTGACCCATGGTGAACGCACCTTGCTGATAGAAAGCGTTTTGTACTTCTACGCTGATATCGTCCATTAATTCTGAAATGTCGCTTAGGCCATCAATATTGAAAGCATTTGATACTTCTTCGATGGCCACACCTGCTATTTTTACGCCATCAAGTGCGATATTTGCTACTTCAGGAAGTTGGCTGCGTAAGCTGTCTGAGTAATCTGCAATTGCTTGCTGTTGTGAAGCATCAAGCGACACGCTTTGACCATCGATATATAAAGTGTGTTGATCGATGATTTTCATAGTACGATTATCGGCTGTGTAGACTTCTAACTCGCTTGGTGTGATGCGTACATCATTTATAAATTCAACATCACACTGCTCACCGCTGAATGAAATATTTGTATCATTATCGTTATGAGCCATTGCGCTGGTAGCGATAAATAAAGAACTTACTAACAATAACTTTTTCATTTTTTTCTTTCCTGTTTGAAATGACACAAATACATAATCAAATTGAATGCCATAATTTATAAGTTCAATTAATTCAATGGTTTGATGTGTTTTGAGGCTTTTTTAAAAATTGCGGGGAATAACTTTTTAACCATTTTTTAGTCAAATTAACTAAAAAATACACATGCATAAATGACTCTTATCGAAACGATAAAAAACTCTCACTTTTCAGAAATCAAATTTAGCGCTATTTATTCACAATATTGACATATGACCTATTTAGCATGGGTGTATGGCTTTATTTTGGTGGTTTTTTAGATACTAAATTACTACCGAGCTTTTTAATCTTTGCCAATTCATCGAGCAAATTTTAATCTCAAGAATTGGTCTCAAACACTTTATGGAGTGGGTTGTGGGTAAGACATTTAGTTATGACGCGCTAGATGACGATTTTGTTGAAGACGAGTACGAAATGGTCGGGCGTAATCAACACGACAAGAAAAAGCAACGCGTAAAGAAGAAGTTGGAAGACTATCTTGAACAAAAACGCTTGCGCAGAAACTTAGGCGATGACGACTTTGACGAGTACTTGAACGACTAAGCATAAATTTAGATAAAGAGGCAATTTGCCTCTTTATTGCTTTTAGACTTCGTTATTTGCCCAGTGCAGCTGCGATGTCTGACTCTAGCTGTTCAGGTTTTGTCAGTGGCGCATAGCGCTTAATGGCCTTGCCATCTTTACCAATTAAAAATTTGGTGAAGTTCCATTTTATTTTGCGGGTGATAAACCCCGGTAATTCTGATTTTAGGTATCTAAAAACAGGGTGAGCATGTTCGCCATTCACATCGACTTTGCTCATCATTAAAAAGCTAACGCCATAGTTAATAAGGCAGCTTTCTTTAATTTCTTTTGCATCACCTGGTTCTTGTTTGCCAAACTGGTTACATGGAAAACCAATTATTACTAAGCCTTGCTCATGATACTTTTCATGCAGTGCTTGTAAGCCTTCATATTGTGGAGTGAAGCCACATTTACTTGCAGTGTTTACAACAAGTACGACCTTGTTTTCAAAATCAGAAAAGTCAACGGTTTGGCCTTGTAGGCTGGTGGCAGAAAGTTGGTGAAATTCGCTCATAATGATAACTTTTTATTATTGTTGCATTGATTCTAACTTGCTTGGCATTTTTCTAAAAGGGTAAATTTTAATCAGCGGTTTTTCTTACTTGGCGTTAAGCATCGCAGCTAACTTAAAATTATAAACAATCCCATCCCTGCCAGTGTTGTGTAGTATATGTTATGTGTTTTATAGGCCACGATAACAGACACAACAGCAGCGCTTAGATAGGGATTTTGCCAATCTAGATTTATCCCTTCGTCATTAATAAATACAATGGGCACCCAAATTGCGGTGAGTACTGCTGGGGCGCTAAAACTTAAGAATTGCTGCATTTTTGGGCCGACTTTAAACGGTAATGCACGGTGCAAAAATAAGTAACGTGTGAAGAAGGTAATACACGCCATTAATAAAATGGTGGTCATCATTGTGTATGCTCCTCTTTTGCTTGCCAGCGACTAATTAGATAACCCACTGTCATAGCGATAAGGGCCGCAGTGACAAGCCAAAGTTGAAAGCCCTGATTTTTTAATAGCGTTGCAACAACGCCAGCGGTGATCACTGTAGCCAGTGTTGCAAGGTTCTTTACTCCCGGAATAACTAAAGCAATAAACGTGGCTGCGATGGCGAAATCAAGCCCTAGGTGTGTTAAATCGGGAAGGAGGCTTCCTGCGACAATACCTAGTAAGGTCCAGATATTCCAGGCAATATAAAAACTAAACCCGGCACTGAGTGCGTAAATAAGGCGCACTTTTGTGCGATAGGCTTTGCGATGATGCGAAAAAGCAAATAATTCATCCGTCAGTACAAAACTCACAGGCAGGCGCCAACGAAAGGGTTGATCAATGACTTTGTGGCGAATAGCTAAACCATATAAAAAGTGCCGTGAGCTAATAATGAGAGTGGTAAATAATATAGTTAAAAGCGGGGTATTGCCGGCCATTAATTCAATCGCAACGAGTTGTGCTGAGCCTGCAAATACCAATAACGACATAGCTTGTGTTGCTAAAGCACTGAAGCCATTTTGAACTGCTAACGAGCCACATAAAATTCCCCAAGGTAACACCGCAAGGCATAAGGGGAGCATGTCGAAAAATCCTTTTAGCAAGGCTCTTATTGTTGATTTATGCATCTTATCGCTCATGTTTGTTGTTATGGCTCAGATCAAAACAGCTAAAATAGAGGTGTGTCAAAATAACTGAAGTTTGCAATAATGTATAGCCGAGCCTGTTGCTGAAATCATTAGCGTCTTTTAAAGGGAAAGTTACAATGTCTAAAGTTAAAGTATGGGATGGCTTTATAAGAAGCTTCCATTGGTTATTAGTTGCGGCCATCGCAACCCTCTATTTTAGTGCTGAAGAAGGTATGTTGGAGCTGCATTTTGCTGCAGGCTACTTCACTCTAGCGCTTATTATTACACGTCTTGTTTGGGGTCTAATTGGTAGTAAAACGGCAAAGCTGTCTGCGCTTATTCATTCACCTGTTGCTGCAATTAAGTCATTTACAAGCAATGAACATAAGGCGGGTCACGGCGCGGCGGGTAGTTATATGGTGATAGCCTTTTTTGCGCTACTCATCGTACAGTTAACCTCTGGCTTAATGACCAGTGACGATATTTTAACGGATGGCCCGCTGGTGGCGCATGTATCCTCAGATACCGTAGAGTTTGCGGGTTGGCTCCATCATTTAAACTTTGATATTTTGTTGTATGCCATTGTGTTGCATGTATTAGCGATTGTGATTTACCGCATTAAGGGTAAGAACTTAGTGAAGCCTATGCTAACGGGCAATAGTGAGCAAGTTGCGGTTACTGAGCCTGTTACTAAATCACCGTTGATAGCTTTTGTTATTTTTGCAGTGTGCTTAGTGGTGCTATTTACGACTTGGGGTGCAGAGCCGCTCAGCTATTTGCTTGGCTAGGTAATCTAATACCAATCCGCAATAATACTTAATCATTTTGAGGGATAAAACCTGTCGCTACCTGCGTTAAAAATTTCTGATTTAGAACAAACTAAATAACGAAATTTTTGCCTTGCTATCAACGAGGTTCTATTGCCTCAAAATAGACCACTTAATTAAGTGAATTGGTATAAGACATTAAAAAAGGCGCTAATAAGCGCCTTTTTAGTTTAAGTTTTTAACTAGTCTTTGAAAGACTTATGGCAATCTTTACAGCCTTTAGCCCAAGCGCCAAATGCTTTACCAATTACTTTTTTATCGCCACTTTGCGCTGCAATTGCTAGCTCATCAGCATATTGTTGGAAAGCAACTGCTTTTTTCATAAAGGTTTCGTTGTCGCTCCATACAGCTGCAAGCGCAGATGTATCACCTTTATCAGAACCCGCTACGAAAGCTTCCCAAGGCATTTTAGATAATGCCGCTGCATTGTTAGCACGCTTTTGAAAACGTTCTGCATCAAAAGGTACTTTCCCTTTTAGCATATCGCCCATATCACCAATTTGTACGCGGATCATTGAAAATGCTGCCTGACGATACTCGATTGCATCGCTTGGCTCTTCAAATACAGAATTTGCTGAAGCGCCTAGTGCCATTGTTGAAAGCATTGCACCCACTACTAATTGTTTTAATTTCATTCCTTTTGCCCCTTAAGATGTCATAAAAGTAAACTAACTGAGTTGTATCTTAGCTCAATATAATATTCAAGTGTATTGCGGTTAATCTTAACTTAAGTTTAATTTAATCATTTATATCAATATCAGCGAAGATCATGCCGCGGCGCATGCTTCTTGTTGCTAAGAAAACCTCGCATAGTAAAGATAAAAATCCACATATCAGCAGCGCCATAGCGGCCACAAAGCAGCTAGCAATTGTCACGCTCAAGTTGATAGATTGAATATGCGATAAAAATAGACACATAACCACAGCACATACTAATAAAGCACTGAGTACACTTAGACTAAATGCAATATGGATGCAGCGAGAGCGTTTCAACAGTGCCCTTAGCTCCGTTGTTAATGACTTATTGAAGTCTTCATCCGTACTGACTTTAAGCTTGCGTTCTAACTGTCTCGCTCGATCGGTAATACGCGCCAAGCGGTTGGAAAGCACGCCTAACGTTGCTGCAATACCGGTAATTAAAAAGACGGGTGCAACAGCCGTTTGAATCACCTTTGCCATGGTAAGAATGTTGATAACTTCTGAATTCATCAGTCTCTCCGCTCATTGTTATATTTTATTTACAGTGGTTTACAATTTAAGTTTGACATTTAACCCATTTAAATCAGTCTGTTACAGTTTCTTTTCGGCAGAGGGGGCACTTTGTTGTAACCAAGCTGTTGCTAGTTTGTGTTTTTGAGCTTTATAGTCGTCGAACAATTCTAATATCATTGAATTGAGTAAATACAATAATATAAAACTCATCCGAGGGAAAATGATGTCTCCAAGTAAAATGAAGCGAACCGCTCTATCATCGGCTATTGGGTTAGCAATGATGTCTTATGGTGTTACAGCAGCAACACTTGATCTTAACAAGGGCTATGTTCCTGAAATATCTAATGTAAAAAGTTACTCTCAAGATAAAACAATTAACAATAAAACTCGCTATATTATTCAACTCGAGGATGAACCTCTTGCAACTTATAAAGGCGGAATCATCGGCCTACAGGCTACCTCTGCAGAGGTAACTGGGGAGAGTAAGCTAAATCTTTCTTCAAACCAAGCGTTAAAGTACAGCAGTTACTTAAAAGCTAAGCAAAAGAGCGTAGCTCGTGACGCTGTATCTATAAGTGGTGGAGCTGTTTCTCATACGTTTAGCACTTTATTCAATGGTGTTGTTATTGAGGGCGCTGAAGGTCAAAGAGAAGCTCTGGCTAGACTACCAGGCGTTAAAAAAGTATTCCTAGATACTGAATATCATACAGTAATGGACGCATCAATTGATGTAATCAAAGGTGTTGAAGCGTGGCAAGCATTAGGTGGTCAATCTGAAGCTGGTAAAGGTGTTAAGGTTGCGATTATTGACTCAGGTATTCGCCCTGAAAATCCTATGTTTTCAGATGTAGGTTTTACGGCTCCAGAGTTCAGTGAAGAAGAAGCTGCTTACTTAGCAACAAATCCTGATTATTGTCGAATGGATGGTGGTGAAGCTGACTTTTGTAATAACAAGTTAATTGTTGCACGTGCTTTTGGTCCAACTCCTTCTAGTGTTCATCCAGATGAGTATATTGGCTCTCCTTTAGGTTATGATGGTCACGGGACGCACGTAGCTGGTACTGCGGTTGGTAACCCAATGGAAATCACCTACCAGGGTAACAATGTGTCTATTTCTGGTGTAGCTCCTGCTGCTCAACTGATGGCATATAAAGCACTATGGCATACAGCTGATGGTCGCGGCAGTGGTACTACAACCGCGCTTATGTCTGCATTAGAAGCCGCAATTAAAGACGGCGCAGATGTTATTAATAACTCATGGGGTGGTGGTGCAGGAGCAAACCCTGCATCAAGTGCTTACAGCGACTTATTTACAGCAGCAGAAGAAGCAGGTGTTGTTGTTGTTACTGCAGCAGGTAATGATGGTAATGGACCACAAACAATTGGCTGTCCAGGATGTATCGAGTCTGGTTTAACAGTTGCAAATACCCAAACAGGCCGATTTTTTTCGCAGCAAATTGAGGTTGATGGCGAAAGCTATTTAAGTATTGAGGGTAGTAATGGCCTATTAAAAGAAACGCTTTCTTTACCGGTTATCTCTGCACAAGTTATCGCACCAGATAACTTTGAGGGTTGCGAAGAGTTTGCGGAAGGAATTAGTTTTGCTGATTCTGTTGCGTTAATCTCTCGTGGTGCTTGTGCTTTTAGTGTTAAAGCTGAAAATGCAGCTAAAGCAGGTGCTTCTGCAGTGATTATTCACAATAATGCTGCTGGTGGTGCGATGGGGATGTCTATGGATGATGCTCCAATCCCAGCTTCAGCTATTAGCCAAGAAGATGGTTTAAGCTTAGTTGAGTTATTGAAAGAAGCAGAAGAGCCTGTTATCGCGACTCTTGATCCAAGTGTGCAAAGAACTATCGTAGCTAAGTTCACTGATGCAGTTAATTCTTCGAGTTCACGAGGACCAAACGGTGAACCAAGCTTCCTAAAACCTGATATTGCTGCTCCAGGTACAGACATCCTGTCTGCATACTCTCCAGATGAGGGAAATGGATTAACATTCACGGCAATCTCTGGTACTAGTATGGCTAGCCCTCATGTTGCGGGTGCAGCTGCACTTATTAAGCAAGCACACCCAGAATGGGATGCTGTACAGATCAAAACCGCTTTAATGAGTACATCGAAGATGGATGGACTTCATAAAGAAGATCTTGTCACTAAAGCAGATGCTTTTGATGTTGGTGCTGGTCGCCTAGATGTACCTAGTGCATTAAATGCGTCGCTTACATTTAGTCACGGTTCTTATGCTGATCCTAGCTGTCTAAGCGTATGTAGCTTCAAAAATACTGTGCAAAATATGAGTGACACCTCGGGAGAGTGGACAGCTAAAGTAGTTACAGACATGGATGGTGCAGAAATCTCTATATCGCCTAGCACTATCACTCTAGAAGCGAATGGTTCTGTGACGACTGGAGAAGATAATACTGAGACACGCACCGATATTGCAGAGTTTAATTTAGATATTGACTCAACATACAATAGTGTTAAAGGTTGGAATTTTGGTCATGTTGTATGGACGCACTCTGAAACAGGTCAGGTAGCTCACCTTCCATTTGCTATATACGATAATGAAGAAACAAATGCGAGTTTCTTCACCGCTAATGTTGATGCTGATTCTTTAAACTCATCAACACCTGCGAAAGTAGGCGTTAAATTTGCTAATTCTGGCTTTGAAAACGAATTAACCGTTAATGTTAAGCTTGATGAAAATGCAGAGCTACTTAAAGGCACTTCACCTTTAGTGGAAGTTGCACGTGGAGCCGGTGAAGTAACTGTTAGTGAAGATAATAAAGAACTAACATGGACTGGTAAGTTAGACCCTAAAGTTATGACTCTTTCTGATGATAACTTGTTAGGTACGTTCTCTTTAGCAGAAGCTGGAGCAACAGCTGTTGCGTGCCCAAATGGTTGTGATGAATTTACGGTAACCGTTGATGCTGACTTTATCTATGATGGAAAAGAATATTCAGCATTTACAGTTTCTGATAATGGTTTCGTTGCTGTTGGTAGTGATGTGAACGTCAGTGGTGCGTGGTCTCCGCGTGCATTCCCTAATACTCGTACGCCAAATGGTGTTATTGCACCTTTATGGGCCGATTATGACTTAGCGGGTGGTGCAACTGGCGGTGGTGAGCTGTATATAGCAACACTTGAAAGTGGTCACATTGTTATTGAGTGGCATGATGTTGAAGAATACGCTAGCACTTCAGGTGATAAGTACACTTTCCAAGTTATTTTGAAAGAAGGTACGGATGAAGTACGTATTAATTACATAGATGTTCCAGCGTTACCTTCTGCTTATTCGGCTGGCGCTGAATCTGCTGATGGTGGTGTCGGTGTTGCACTAAGTACAGTTCCAACAGGGACAGCTCTTGGTCAAGGTTATATGGTTGAGCAAACCCAAGGTGGTACAGTTGAAATTCAGTATCAAGCATTTGCGAAAGACCGTAGCAACTATACTTCGGCAGATTCTGTAGTTACTGATGAAGAGCAAACTATCAATATCAATGTATTAGAAAATGATATGGGTGAATCTCGATTCACGTTTGATGGTAAGGCTGCTTCGGAATTAGATAATGCAGAGTTCCTTGTCCACAAAGGTGTGAAAGTTAAGGGTAGCCTTGAGTCTTCAACAGTTAAAGTTGTTTCTGCACCAAGCAACGGTACAGCAACAGTGAAAGAAGATGGTACCATAGACTATAAACCTAATGCTCAGTTCGCAGGTGAAGATAGCTTTACTTATACTGTACGTGAGAGCTCAGGTATGGAATCAGAAGAAACAAGTGTTTCTATTGTTGTAAATGATACAATTGCTGATCCAGCTCCTGTCGTTGAAGAACCGAAGAAAAAATCTTCTTCAGGTTCACTAGCATGGTTAACATTACTTGCTGCACCGTTCGCATTCATGCGTCGTCGTAAGCAAAAGTAATTATTTGAAAAATAAGTGATAAAAGGGAGCTTCGGCTCCCTTTTTACATTGCTTCACAAAGGCTACTTATAAATTCACGGTTAATTACTTATATTAGGGACTTAATAATAAAAATTAATTTAGGATCCCTATGAAAGTTGGCCACTCACTTTGTCTCGCGGCACTCTCTTTAGCTATTTTAACTGCCTGTAATAAAGCTCCTGATGACTCAAATGAAAAAGATACAATAAAACAATCGGGTGCAACTGAGTCGATTCAAATAGCAGCTCCCGTTGCTAAAAAAATACCTCATGAAATGACCATTCATGGTGACACACGTATCGATAACTACTACTGGATGCGTGATGATGAGCGCAAAGATGCCGCTGTTATTGCTCATTTAAATGCTGAAAATGCGTATGTTGAAAGCAAATTGGCACATACTCAAACGCTACAAAACACCCTTTTCGAAGAGCTTAAAGGACGTATTGAAAAGGATGACGATACCGTACCGACAAAAAAAGGGGATTATTATTATTTCTCACAAACGCGTGGTGATGATGAATATCCGGTTTATGTGCGTAGCCAAGATAGTCAAGGAGAGGGTAAGCAAGTTATTTTAAATGTAAATGAGCTTGCTAAAAATCATGATTACTTTGCTGTCACCGGTTTAGCTGTGAGTCCAAATGGCAATTTACTTGCTTACGGTGAAGATACAGTTAGTCGTCGCATTTACACAATTAAAGTTAAAGATTTAACCACAGGTAAAATGCTCACAGAGAGCCTTGAAGGCACGGAAGGTGATGTCGTGTGGGCTAATGACAACAAAACCTTTTACTACATCAAAAAAGACCTACAAACGCTGTTAGGCTACCAAGTATATCGCCATACGCTAGGCACCCCGCAAGCCGACGATGAACTCGTTTACGAAGAGAAAAACACCAGTTACTACACCGGTATTTACAAGAGTAAAGACCAACAAGAAATCTATATTAGTCATGGCAGCACCAGTGCTTCGGGTGTCTCGGTTATTGATGCAAATGATGTTAAAGCAATGCCGAAACGTTTTATTGAACGTGAAGCTGGGCTTGAATATGATATTCAAAAATTAGGTGATTGGTATTACATCGTTACCAATTTAAATGCGGTTAACTTCCAACTGATGAAAGTGCACCGCGATAAGGCTCATGATAAAACCAATTGGCAAACGATTATTGCTGGTCGCGATAAGGTTAAGTTTGAGGGTATTGAGTTATTTAACAATCACTTGGTTTATGAAGAACGTGAAATGGGGCAAACCCGTATCACTATTCGTGACCTTCGCAACCAACAAGAGCAAATAGTTGCGTTTAATGATCCAACGTATATGGTTTTTAGCTATGGTAATAGTGAGTTAGATAACCCTAATTTACGTGTTTACTATTCAAGTATGACAACCCCAGGTAGTAGCTACGATATCAACCTCGAAAGTGGCGAAAAAACACTGCTTAAACAGCGTACAGTATTGGGTGATTTCAACCCGAGCAATTACACATCTGAACGCATATATGTAACTGCGCGAGATGGTGTTGATGTTCCAGTGAGCCTTGTTTATCGAAAAGATAAGTTTAAAAAAGATGGCTCTAATCCGCTTATGCAATATGGCTATGGTTCGTATGGTGCGACCATGGATCCAAGCTTTTCTAGTTCACGATTAAGCTTACTCGATCGTGGTTTTGTATTTGCAATTGCACATATCCGTGGCTCGCAGATGTTGGGTCGTCCTTGGTACGAAGACGGCAAGTTACTTCATAAACAAAACACCTTTAATGACTTTGTTGATGTGACTAAATCATTGGCTGCTCAAAAATATGCAGATAAAGATAATGTTTTTGCCATGGGTGGCAGTGCGGGTGGCTTACTAATGGGGGCTGTTGTAAATCAAGCGCCTGAACTTTATAAAGGAGTGATTGCGGCAGTGCCTTTTGTTGATGTGGTCACGACTATGCTAGATGACAGCTTACCACTAACAACAAATGAGTATGACGAGTGGGGTAACCCGAACGATAAAGTCTATTACGATTATATGCTGTCGTATTCGCCGTACGACCAAGTTAAGAAACAGGCTTACCCAAATATGTTAGTCACCACCGGCTTGCATGACTCTCAAGTTCAGTATTTTGAGCCAGCAAAATGGGTTGCTAAGCTGCGTGAATATAAAACCGATGATAACCTATTGCTTTTTAAAACTGACATGGAAGCAGGTCATGGCGGTGCTTCTGGGCGCTTTAAGAGCTTACAAGACACCGCTTTATATTACGCATTTATGCTAGATTTAGCGGGTATCGAAAAATAATAACAACACAGGCATCCGTGATTAAGCGGGTGCCTGCATTGCTAAATTAAAACGAAACTCACTGCCTTTTCCTAAGGTACTGCTGACGTTTATTTCACTATCCATTAGGGTGAGCAATTGCTTGCAAATAGCCAGTCCTAAGCCTGTTGAGCCTCGTTTTATGCTATTACGGGCCTGATAATGAGGTTCAAAAATAGCATTGAGTTCATCCTCATGAATACCAACCCCAGTATCAGATACTGCCACGTATAACTGATCACTTTGTTGGCTAACCTTGACGGCAATTTCACCGCCACTTGGGGTGTGTCGAATAGCATTCTCAATTAAGTTTGTTAGTACCCGCTCTAATTTTGCAATGTCTGCCGTCACGGTAAAGTCGCAAATTTCTGGGATAACCCTGAGTGAAATTCCTGCGGATTGTGCAGTGAGTGCAAGCTTTGCCACGCAATCATAAATCAACTCGCCTAAATTAAAGGTCTCTGATTGAATTTTTACTTGGCCGCACTCTAAATTAGCAAGTTCAAAAATTTGTTCGATCAGATGTTTTAATTGCTGGCAGTTATCCATTGCAAGGTTGAGGTAATGACGTTGCTCAGGCTCGTTTAAGTGGCTATCCGGTTTATTGATCACCTCAAGAAGGCCGTGCAGTGAAGATAGCGGCGTACGTAAATCATGTGATAAATGTGTAAGTAACTCACGGCGTTGTTTATCGG
Organism: Pseudoalteromonas sp. S2721; assembly: GCF_005887425.1. Taxonomy (NCBI): domain Bacteria; kingdom Pseudomonadati; phylum Pseudomonadota; class Gammaproteobacteria; order Alteromonadales; family Pseudoalteromonadaceae; genus Pseudoalteromonas; species Pseudoalteromonas sp. S2721. Next base: position 56,112 of record NZ_PNCZ01000035.1, on the reverse strand, counting down.
CTTGCTGTAATGACTGAAACTGCTCATCAATACGTGCGAGCATGGCATTGACGCCTTTGCTTAAATTGCCAATTTCATCATCAGCAGTGTAGCTTGAGTCCAATGACATTTTGGTTAGGCTGTAGTTAGCCGCTTCTATTTTATTAAGCTCTTTATTGAGTTTTTTTAACGGTAAGGTGAAGAATCTAAATAACAGCAACATCGCAATAAAGAGCGCAACTAAGGCGGCTATAAACCACATTGCGGCAAGCCAAAGGTTATCATTGGCTTTAATGTTTTTAAGGGTTGTATCGTAAGCTTGCCCGCCAATTATCACGTACAAATAGCCTTGCAGTTGTTGCTGATTATAAACTGGTGCGGTCGAAAAAATTTTTACGCCATCCTTGCTACGCGGATCATCACCATAAATTGGCGTGGCAGTGGGGTTGTCGAGTAGCTGCTGTATTGGGCTTAAGTTTATTTGTTGCCTAACAACTTGCCCCGGTTTGGCTGAATAAGTCAGTAAATGACCTTCTGGGTCTACAAAATAAAACTCAAAAGCCGGACCAAGTATCATCAGCGTGTGAAATAAGTTCTCCAGTGCGTCATAGTCATACACACCTTGTTTGATCAGTGGGTTGTCGTGCACTAAATGCTCGGCCAATTGGAGGTGCAAGTTTTGCTGAGCATGATGAACAGAGCTTTGCTCTAGCTGCTTACTCCAATTTAAAACGAGTGCGCACATCAGGCTAAAAATAAGCACCAATGACCAAGCGAGTTTTTGATATAGCGTCATTGATTTCATTAGTTTACACTCAATTGGCTAGGGTTTAATTTATAGCCTACGCCCCAGACTGTTTCGATAAAGGTTGTAGGGTGATGCTGCTCAAATTTACTGCGTAAACGGTTTATATGGGAATTAACCGTATGCTCGTAGCCGCTGTGTTGGTAACCCCACACTTGGTCTAGTAACTGTTGGCGGCTAAAAACATGGTTTGGGTGTTTAGCAAAATAGACTAGTAAATCGAATTCGGTGGCGGTTAAGTTAATTGCTTGGTCAGCTAAAAATGCTTGGTGGCTGGCAAATTCAATATGGAGTTCACCAAGTTGAATGACTGCTTGAGCGCTATCTTCATGATGTGATTGGGCTGCCATAAGTTGTGACCTATGCCGTAATTGTGTTTTTATTCGTGCTTGTAACTCTCTGGCGAAGAACGGCTTGCAAATGTAATCATCAGCGCCCATTTCCAGGCCAATCACTCTGTCCATATCGCTACTGAGTGCAGTTAGTAAAATAACGGCAATGCTTGGGTAGTGCTCTTTAATTTTGCGGCATAAGCTCAAGCCATCCATTTGTGGTAGATTGATATCGAGTAGCACCAAGCCGTAACTTGAGCTGGCAAGCTTCTTTATTGCAGCTTCAGCGCTCGAGGCTTCATCAATATGTAGGTTTAGGCAGTGTAATTGTGTGCTGATAAGTTGGCGTATTGCTCTATCATCTTCGACGATTAATAATTTTTCTTGGCGCATTGCTCACTCCAAATCACAGAGGCACATCCTTATGACCTCGGTGTAAGGAGTGCGATTATTATTGCGTCCGCGTTATCGTGAACCGAGCAACCGGGTTATCAAACTTATGCTGACTGGTGAGCACTGAGTTTGTCAGGCCATCATTTTGGCTGACCACACCTGGGTGCATTGCAACACGGTCAATATCGTCGCGCATTTCGTTGTAACCTTCGCCAGAATCAGCAGGGCCGGGGATTGTCCCAGCTGCTTCAGAGTTAGCTTCGGTGCCTGCATCATAGGCAAAACTAGTACGTGACAGTGACTCATTTACCGCTAACGAAGACACGTCTATAGCATTCAGACCGGTAAACGCGTCATTTGTATTCACCAACATGGTCGCTAAGCTGATTTTTAATGAATCAAGCTGCTCAGTACTCAGCATTAAAGTGACTTGCTCACCAGGAAGAAGTGGGCTTTCAGCTGAGCTTGAATTCATATTAAAATCAGCCGCTAATAATTCACTGTTATCTCCTCCTTCAGCCATTAATTCGAGGGCAGCTGAGGCTGGTTCGCCTATTTGCCAAAGCATACCCTCAGTGTGAGCAATGGCTGCAATCGGTGATAAAGGTTGGGCATTGGTTAAGTTTGTAACATGTACGGTAAATTCATAGCTCATAGCGGGCGTTACAGGATCTGTTACTTCCACCTCGTTATTATCTGAATCCCCACAGGCCGCAAGGCCGGCACTTAATGCGAGGATAATTAAGCTTTTTGAAAAGCGCATAATAACCTCCTATTTAACCGTAACTGTTAGCATCGCAACTGGGTTTAACCATCTGTGTACCGTGTTATCAAGGTCACTCATACCTGCTTCTAAATCGTCGTCACCTAAATTACCCGGATGAATATGCACCATCATATTCGTTTCGCTACTAGTGACGCCGCTGCCATTCATACCCGCATTGCCGCCCGGTGCAGCTGGAATACCTGGCGTGCCCGGCATGCCTGAACCCTCAACAACAAGCTCATCATTGGCTTCGGTACCTGCATCATAGGCATTGAGATAAACAGTGTAGGTACCAGCTTCTGTTGGGATCATCCAACTATCTAAACCCACAAAGCCATCATTGGTAGGCAGCAGCATGGCTGTGAGCGATAAGTAATTATTGCCATCGCTGGTAGATAAGCTCGCCATCGTTGAACTTGCTGGCGCCAATAGGCCTTCAGCTGGGTTAGCAACCATGTCACTGTTTGCAGCTGTGGCTTCACTCATTAATGGCTCGAGATTACCACCCTCAGCCATTGTCTGTAGTGCTGTAGAAGCAGGCATAGCAACGCTAAAGAGTTTACTGTCACTGTTGTGAGCCGTAATGAGAATAGGGGTAAAGTGTAAACCTTGCGTGAGGTTAGTCAGTTTTATATCAAGCTCAGCTGCTTGGCTTGTAAGGCTAGTTACTGCGCATGCAGCGAACAAAGTTAAAGGTAAAGCTTTCATGTGAGATTCCTGTTTTTGATGATTCAAAATCAGTATCGAATAGCAATATCCAAAAACCTTCACGAAGTTATCACATTTTTATCACGGCATTGATTACAGCTTTTTTGCTGGTTGAGAGTTTTAAATTTAATCAATTTAGCTAGGGTAAAATGCTATTAAGGTTTATAGTAAAGAGACAAATAGACCCATAACAAGGAATTTAAAATGGATGATAATCAAAAAGTTGAAATAATTGTGGCAGATAAAGACCAGCGCACTTGGGCAATGTTTTGTCACTTAAGTGCCTTAGCTGGTTTACTTTTTCCGTTTGGCTCAGTGATTGGACCTTTGATTGTTTGGCTTGTAAAAAAAGAAGAAATGCCGCTCGTTGCTGAGCATGGTCGCAAGTCATTAAACTTTCAATTAACCATGATGATTGCTTACATTGTCTGCTTTATGCTGATGTTTGTTGTCGTTGGTGTGATTTTGTTGCCATTGGTAGCGTTATTCTCATTGATTATGGTGGTAGTCTCGGCGATTAAAGCCAACGATGGTAAAGAAGTAAATTACCCAATGGCGATTGAATTTATAAAATAAATTGATTGCCATATAATAAAAGCTCAGCCGTTTGCTGAGCTTTTTTATGTGATGTTTATGGCCTACTTATCGTTATTCTTCAGTGCATTTATTGCAGCTACCCTATTACCTAGCTCTTCAGAATTAGTGATGACCGCTATGGTAGCCTGTGGTGATTATCTACTTTGGCTATTATGGCTAAGTGCAACCGTGGGCAATGTGCTTGGGAGCTGTGTTAATTATTGGCTGGGCACACAAGTCATGCGATTTAAAGACTGTAAATGGTTTCCCGTTTCACAAAAGTCGATAGATAAAGCTGAGCAGCAATTTAATAAGTACGGTATTTACAGTTTGATGTTTGCTTGGCTGCCTATTGTCGGCGACCCGTTAACGGTAGTTGGCGGAATTTTTAGGGTTAAGTTTCCAATCTTTTTGTTACTTGTGACCCTAGGCAAAGGCGCACGTTATTTAGCTGTGCTTGCCTTTGCGGTAGGGCTTGATAAATTCTTATTCTAGCTTTTTTGCCAATCAAGAGTCAGTGATACTGAATCTGCAAAGCGCAGCGCGTGCGGTTTATCAACGCGCACTTTGGCATAGTGAACACTTTGATGCTGGTGGCAAATTGCTAAAATCTCAGCAACCAATTTTTCTAACAGCAAAAAGTGGCCTTCCTCTACAAGGCTGATCACTTCTTTGGTGATAGTCTTGTAGTTTAGCGCTTTATCAACCGCATCAGTTTCACAGGCTTGATCTGCAGGGTAGTGGATTTCTAAGTTAATCACTACATCTTGTTTTTTCTCACGTTCCTCAGGATTAAAACCAATAAAGGTTCGTAGCCTGAGGTTAGTGACATTAATAATTGCGTTGGCCATCATTACCCTCTAACTAGTTGTAAAAACTCGTTACGGGTTTTTGGATCGGCTCTGAAGTTACCTAACATAACTGATGTACGCATGCTTGAATTTTGTTTTTCAACGCCGCGCATCATCATACACATGTGTTTTGCTTCAACGATTACGCCAACACCTTTCGCACCAGTTACTTCTTCAACCGCTTTAGCAATTTGATGAGTTAATTGTTCTTGAATTTGAAAACGACGCGCATACATATCAACAATTCGCGCAAACTTCGATAAACCAAGTACTTTGCCGTTAGGAATATAAGCAATATGACAGCGGCCAACAAACGGTAATAAGTGATGTTCACACATAGAGTAAAGCTCAATGTCTTGGATTAAAACCATATCATCGGCGTCTGAAGTGAATACCGCATTGTTGGTGATCTCGTCTAATGTTTGACGATAACCTTTAGTCAGGTACTCCATTGCTTTTGCAGCGCGCTTTGGTGTGTCGAGTAATCCTTCACGAGCAGGATCTTCACCTACCGCAGTAATTATTTGTTGGTAACTGTTTTTTAAATCATCGTGCATAGCTTTCTCAGTAATTCGTTATTTTAAATGTCTGCCACCATCAACAGGCATAGAACGACCTGTGATGTATTGGCTGCTTAGTATTAGTTCTACGCTGTTAATAATCTCGGCGCAGCCGGGCTCAATGCCCATTAGCGATTTCTTTAATGTTTTGGCTTTGTACTCGTCACTATCGTGCTCGTTAAAAATGATCAGCGAGGGAGCGATAGCATTCACTTTAATGGCCGGTGCAAATTTAGCGGCAAATGACTTTGTTAAATTATCAAGCGCCGCTTTACTTGCTGCATAAGCAAGGTGCTTAGGACTGCCTTTTTCAACAACATAGTCAGTTAAATGAATAATATCTGCGGCTTGGCCACTGTTTTGCTGATAATGCAGTAGCAAGTCAGAGGCTGCTAAATTAATTAAATAGGGCGCTTTGGCATGAATACGCATCATGTTATCAAATAGGTCAGCGTAATCGTGATTATTTGCTTCGCAATCCCAGCTAGATGCATTATGAATAATTGCCTTGAGCTGGTTGGTATGCGCTTTTAATTCTTCAATAAAGTGCCCGATAGCTTGGTCACTATTAAAATCTGCATGGATACAAATAGCGCCTTTGCCTGCAAGCACATCAATTGCTGCATGGCGGGTACGATAAGTGACTATGATTTCTTGCCCTTGCGATAATAAGTGCTCGGCCAGAGCGAGTCCAATACGTTGGCCTGCGCCGGTAATTAAGATGGGCGATGACATAAGCTAATATAAAACCTTAGATTTTTGATTTGAAATATAATGTATTTACTGTAACAACTATAAACCAAATTACAGAACTATTTCATCTTTACTGCAATCATGTTGCTAACTTTTACGTCAGGCATGATGTTCCAGATCATTTTGTGAAGCTGATAATCAGTGATTGAAGGTTCTGAATATTGCTAAGGGGGGCGGGAGGAGTAGAAAAGGGCAATTATTATTGCCCTCGCAATGTTTAAACTACCCTTAAAGCTCGTCGTAAACGGTTGGGATTGCTTGGCGTTTATGTTGAGTACGTAAGTAAATTGCTGTTAGCTTTTCTTCGACTTCATTGCTGACGTCTTTACCTTCTAAGAAATCATCAATTTGATCGTAAGTGAGGCCTAGCGCTTCTTCGTCAGTCAGACCTGGGCGATCACACTCTAAATCGGCCGTTGGGGCTTTATTTACCAGTACTGCTGGTGCTCCCAAATGCTCAGCAAGTGCACGAACTTGACGCTTTGATAAACCAAATAACGGCGCTAAATCACATGCACCGTCACCAAACTTGGTGTAAAAACCCGTGATGTTTTCAGCACTGTGATCGGTACCAACCACTAAGCCTTGGCAGAAACCAGCAATTTCATACTGCGCAACCATGCGCTGGCGTGCCTTCACATTGCCTTTGATAAAGTCAATTTTAGCTTGCTCTGGTAATTCAGCACCACCACCAACAACCGCGGCCATTGCTTGTTCATGCATGCCATCGACAGCCGCTTTAATGTTAACCGTCATACGCTTGCTTGGCTTAATAAAATCAACAGCCATTTGTGCTTCATCTTCATCTGCTTGAACACCATAAGGTAAGCGAACTGCAATAAATTGATATTTGTTGGTGTTGTATTCTTGGTTTAATTCATCAACCGCTAATTGGCATAAGCGGCCACAGGTTGATGAATCAACACCGCCACTGATCCCTAATACAAGTGAGCGAGAGTGCGCAGCAGTAAGTCGGCTTTTAAGAAAGTTAACGCGACGGGTGATTTGTGCTTTTACATCAATAGTTGGTTGGACTTTCATTTCCGCCAGAATGTCGGCACGCATGGTAGAGCTCCTATTTTTCGTTGTGGTTGTCAGCGTTTTTTACATTATGTTATGGGCGCGGTTTTTATTAAAGACCTAAATGCGCTTTTATTTCGTTGACTTGCTGCTTAAGATCTTCGATTTCGCTCAGTAATTGTTGCACTTCACTGTTGTTATCCTGCATCGGCTCACTAGCAGCCATATCCTCAGTGATGCTGTCTGGGTCAACAAATAAGTGCATATAGCGGCTCTCTCGTTTGCCTGGCTCTCGTGCTAAGCGTGCAACATGTTCTTGCTCAATGAGTGCATTTAATGCGGCTTCAACTTCATTGACATTGCTAAACTCAGCGAGGCGGTTGCTGCGCGTTCTTAGTTCTCCCGGTGTTTGTGGGCCGCGTAGCAGCAGTAAACAAATAATGGCGCGTTGCTGCTCAGTAAATTGCAAACTGCCAAATTCTGTATTACAAAAGCGGTGAGCATATTTATTAACCCGCCCTGATAACCCTTCATCAAGAGTTACTAAGCGTGATGCAATAAGCTCATCGAGTGTATCTTGTACTTGCGCCTCAGTGAGAGACAGTACCGGTTCACGGTTAGATTTTTGATTACATGCATTAGTGAGGGAGTTTAAAGATAACGGATAATGTTCGGGTGTTGTACTTTGCTTTTCGAGTAAACAGCCAATAACGCGTTGTTGTATCGATGATAATTGCATGATTTTATTTCTCTTTAATGTGCTGCACTTAGCCAAATTGCTAATTTTTTATTTAATGAGTCAAAGTTAAGGGGTTTTGTTAAATAATCATCCATGCCAGCATCTAAACAGCGTTCTTTGTCACCCTGCATTGCATTGGCAGTTAGTGCAACAATATTGACTTTCTGATGTGCTTCGCCAGCTTTTCCTAATCTTATTGCCTTTGTTGCTTGATAGCCGTCCATTTCTGGCATTTGGCAGTCCATTAGCACTAGTTCGTAAGGGGCATCCTCATTATTTGCTAGTTTTGTTATTGCCTCAAGACCATTTTCAGCAATGTCAAAACTAATACCTGCTTGTTTGAGTAAGGCGCCAGCAACCACTTGGTTAACTTTATTGTCTTCGACTAATAAGACGCGAGATGATGTACTCGAAGCTGGTATGGAAATTTTAGCGATGCTTTGTTCTTTATTTACTTGTTGTTGTTCAATGTACTTTTCGTTAGCCAAAGAGTTAAATAAGTCTGAAGGGGTTAAAGGTTTAAATATAATACTTTGCGCTTCTAAAGTTTGTTTAGATTGCTCTTCAGTTAGGCTCATAGGTGCCATTAAAATACATTTACATGCATTGTTATTATAATATTTTTGGAACGCTCGTTGCTCTGATTGTTCTGCTTGCATATAAAGTTGGTAATCTATAAAAACTGCATCGCAAGGTGGCTCTTGAGAGTGGGCTGCACGGTTAATTAAGCTTGGCATATTGCCAATAACTTCAACTTTTGCTCCCCATAATTGCAATTGTTTTTTAGTAATGCTGCTACTGAGCTTGCAGTTGTCAGCAATTAAAATGCGTTTTTTATCAATTAAGTGACTTGGCTCATGCAGCTGCTTTTGGTAGTCAAATTTTACTTTAATTGAGAAATTGAACGTGCTGCCTTCTCCATAAGAACTGACAACATTTACATCGCCGCCCATTAGAGTACAAAGCTGTTTAACAATGGCAAGACCAAGGCCTGTGCCGCCATATTGCCGGGTAGTTGAAGCATCAGCTTGAGTAAAAGAATCAAAAAGAGTTGCTTGTTTTTCTGGTTTTATGCCTAAGCCATTATCAACAACAGAGCAATTCAGATATAACTCGTTATCAGCAGTTTCAAGTTTGGCTATCACGACTATCTCACCGTCTTTTGTGAATTTAACTGCATTACCTATTAGGTTATTGATGATTTGCCTAATACGATTTGGGTCGCTTATGATAAATTCACGTTTGATATGAGTTGCATCTAGTAACAGTTTGGTATTGTTTTGCTCTGCTTTTATAGCAAATGATTCAATGGTATCGCCTAGAAGTTTAGATATATTAAAACTCACGTTTTCGATATCGAGCTTACCAGCTTCAATTTTTGAAAAGTCTAAAATATCATTGATAATATGCAGCAATGACTCTGCTGATGACTGTGCCAATTCAAGATGATGGCTTTGTTGTTTATCTAATTTTGTTTGTTTAATGATATTAAGCATGCCAATAACCCCATTCATCGGGGTGCGGATTTCATGGCTCATACTTGCTAAAAATTCACCTTTTATTTTTACTGCTTGTTCTGCTGCATTTTTCGCTTGAACTAGCTGATGTTCAGTTTCTATACGCTGTTGGCTTGCATGTAAGCTACCAATAAGTGCCGCAACTGCAATTAAAAAGCTTTCCTCGTTTTTACTCCAATGTCGTCTTGATGCGCTGTTCTCTGCGCACACCACTCCCATACTTTTACTCCCAGTCGGAATGATTGCAGTAAGCATGGAGCGAATATCAGCGCGATCAAAATAATTGCTAGCTAACTCCTTGGTAAACGGGTGGTGATATGCATCACTCGCATTTATAACGGCGTTATTGTTAATGGCATCAAAATAGTTAGGGTGTTCTATTTGCTGTAACGACACTGCCCGACTAAAACGCGATTGATTTTGATCATGACTAGCAAACGAGTTAAGCGTTTGTCGGTCTTCGCTAAATAACCAAATGCTTGCTCGATCAACCTCTAGTGCTTGGCATATCGCTTTTACAATTACATGCTTAGATAAGTTTAAATTACCCGTTAAGACGGCTTCGTGAACAGTTAATGAGGCAAGTATTTCGTTGTGCAAGGCAATTTTATTGTTTTCAAGCTCAACACGTTTGCGAGCATCTATGTTTTGTAATGATCCAAATAGTTTGATACAGCGGCCATTCTTATATTCAGATTCGCCATGCGCTAAAACCCAGATAGCTTCGCCTGATACAGTGATTATTTGCACTTGAGTTTCAAAGCTTTCACCTTCTTTTATCGCTTTTTCGATTAAGTGGCGAATTTTGTCACGGCTGTAACCGGGTTTAAAATAGTCGAGATTGGTTGGCCATTGTGGTTGTTTATTGAGTGGCAACTTAAAGATTTGTTTAGTCATATCTGACCAATAAACAGCTTTGGTCTCGAGATTAAATGACCACGCACCTACTTTTGCTAGGCTACTCATTGTTTCGAGCATTCGCTCGCTTTTGTATTGGCGCTCGAGCATTTTTAAAAAGAACACACAAGCACCCGCAAATAATATACATACGATAATTATGGCGATACGTAACGGCCAAATGGCTGATTTTGGTGGATGCCAACCTGCTTTCGGAACAGCATACATACGCCAATTCCCGCCAGGGAAATTAATGCCAAAATTAAGTGGTGTGTCATTTAAAATAGCGCTATTTCCGTAGAAAAACTCCCCCTCAGCACCTAACCCGTTGCGACCCTGTAACGCTATGTCGTAGTGCTTATTTAAAGCTAGAAGCCCCGAATTGTTATAAACTTTATCAATATCGAGTACGACAGAAAGTAATCCCCAAAAGTGCTGTTCTGGTGGTGTAAAAATAGGCATGCGAGCTATTAAGGCTTGACCGCCTTGTACTAGTTCTAAGGGACCTGCCATGACAATTTTGTTTTCATCGCGCGCCTTAATTGCATCGTCTCGCTGCGCGGCGTTTTCTAGAAAATTGAGACCAATTGATTTCTCATTTCCTTTTAGTGGGTAAGTCATCTGAATGATCATGTTTGGTGCAGCGCCGATATTTCTTAATTCTGAAGAGGTTTCGAATAATGGCGTGGCAATTTGAGAAAAGCGGCTTTGATTTAAATTTGGCTCAGCAGCAACTGCGACGGCAAGGCCGCGAACAAGTTGAATATTAGAGATTAGAGTCGCCTCTAACTTTGCACGGTAAGCGCTAACTCGCGCAATCTCCTGAGCACGGAATGCATCTTTTTCTCGGCTATAGTTTAATTGATCGATGATTAAGCCAATTACAATAACTAGCGCAAGTGAAAACCAAAAGGCTAACTTTAGTTTTTGCAGTTTTTTATTATCGGTTTCAGTTGCTAATGGCATGAGAAAGATTGATTTCTAAACTATTTCCCTACTATAGACAATTTCTGAGGCAATTAACAATCATCAGCTAATCAAGAAAACTAAATTTAAATATTTGGATAGCAACACTATTTTTTCACAAAACTCAGGTTAATATAGCAGGTTAATACAGTGTTACTTTAGCGCAAGGGTAAATGGCATGTTCAAGATAATCAAATGGTTATTAATAGGTTTGTTCGTTGTGGTGTTACTCGCAACAGGGCTTGTTTATGGTGTATTAAATCTAAGTTTACCGGCTCTTGATGGCCGGGGTAAAAGCGACGCTATTTCGCAATCAGTGAAGATTGAACGAGACACTTTAGGGCAGGCTGTTATTCATGCCGAAAACCGTTTAGATGTAGCCTATGCTCTTGGTTTTGCGCATGGTCAGGACCGATTCTTTCAAATGGATTTACTGCGCCGTAATGCCGCAGGTGAGCTTAGTGAATTATTTGGTAAAGCTGCTGTTGGGCTTGATAAAAAAATGCGTTTTCATCAGTTACGCAAACGTAGTCAGATTGCTGTTGCGCAGTTACCAGCAAAAGATAAAGCGCTATTAAAAGCTTACGCGAATGGGGTTAATGAGGGTTATGCGCAAGTAGGTTTCGATAGTTTTGAATATTTACTGACTGGCGCTGAAGCAAAACCTTGGCAAAGTGAAGACAGCTTACTAATCATTTTTAGTATGTATTTAGATTTGCAAACGGCTACCTTTGAACGCGACAAAACACTAATCGAAATCGAAGATCTATACGGTAAGGCGATGATCGACTTTATTACTCAGCCTAGCCTTTATCAAGCGGCGCTCGATAACAGCCTATTAGCACCTTATAACGGCGGTATTCCAAATCTCAAAGACGCTCAATGGGCTATGACTGAGATTGCAGAGCGCAAGGAGCTTGGTAGTAATAACTGGGCAGTTACTGGGCAGTTAACTGAAACTGGTGCTGCAATGTTGTCAGACGATATGCACTTATCATTTGCTGTGCCAATCATTTGGTACCGTGCCCAGCTCAATTATCCACTCAATGGTGAAATGCAGCAAATCACCGGTGTGTCATTACCTGGCGCTCCAGCAATTGTAGTTGGCACCAATAATAAAATAGCGTGGGGATTCACCAATGGTTACCTAGATACAGCCGATTGGATAGCCCTTGAGAGTAAAGAGAAAACGTGGCAGATAGATGAACCCATCTTACTCAATGACGGCAGCATTGAAAATTATGCTTTAACTATGAGTGAATATGGCCCAGTAAAAGAAATTAATGGCAAACCATATGCACTAAGTTGGGTTGCTCACCATGAGTATGCGGTTGATATGGAATTACTTAAGCTTGAGCAAGCAAGTACGGTTGATGATGCACTAGCGCTTGCGGCTGAAGTGGGTATTCCTGTCCAAAACTTGATGGTTGTTGATGATCAAGGTAACGCCGCTTGGAAGAATATGGGAGCCGTTCCAGCCCGTAAAGAGCCCCATCAATTAGCGGTGGCTGAGCAAGCGTATCCTGCAGCGTGGCATGAAAACGAAACGCTGCGTCCATTTGTTAAAAACCCAGACAGTGGCCGATTATGGACGGGCAACTCACGCGTTGTTTCCGCAGAGGATGACCAGCGCTTTGGTAATGGTGCTTATGCCATGGGGGCTCGCTCGGCACAAATTCGCGATCGATTATTTGAAAAGCAACAGTTCAACGAACAAGATTTTTATGACTTACAACATGATAATGAAGCTCGATTCTTAACAGCTTGGCATAAACTGCTGGTCAATCAGCTCAGCAACGCAGGCGATAAATATGCGCTGTATTTAAAAGAGCTAAATAATTGGCAGGCGTGTGCTTGTAGCGATTCAATTGGCTATACCTTAGTAAAGCGTTACCGCAGTGAAGTAATTAATGGTTTATTTAGTCCATTAGAGAACAAGCTAAAAGCCCTCAACAGTAGCTTAAAGCCAGTAAAACGAGACTTAGAGCCTGCTGTTTGGCAACTTATCGAAGCGCAGCCTGAAGCATGGTTAAACCCAGAGTATGCAAACTGGAATCAGCAAATGCTAGCTGCATTTGATCGCGTTATCACTAAACTAACCGAGCAGTACGGTAACAACCCGCACAGCTGGGAGTGGGGTAAGGTCAACGAGTTAGTGATTGAGCACCCATTTGCCAAGCAAATACCGGTACTTAAAAGCTTATTGAATATGCCTACGGCGCCTGGGTTTGGTGATACCTTTATGCCTTCAGTACAAGGGCGTAGTTTTGGTGCTTCGCAGCGCTTTATTGTTCAACCAGGGCATTTAGATAAAGCGATTATGGCTATTCCGGGTGGGCAATCTGGGCATCCATTGTCAGAATTTTATCGTGCCGGGTTTAACGATTATGTCAGTAATGGTTTAACGCCATTATTGCCGCAAGAGATTGCACATAGCATTACTATTGAGGCAATTAATTAATCTTCATTTTCAAAAAATGTACTTTGAGCATGCACTATCGTGGTCTTATTACGGCCAGAGTGCTTGCTCTCATACAGCGCTGAATCTGCATACTGCAGCATTTTTTCTATGGGAGTAAGGGGTTGCCATTCGATTAAACCAAAGCTCATAGTTACTTTTAAATCCGGACAGTCAGGGTGAGCTTCCAATGCTGCTATTTTTGTACGCAAAGCTTCAATTTTTGCAAAGGCTTGGCGTTCATTAGATTGAGTAAGTATTAGTAAAAACTCTTCTCCGCCCCAACGAACTGCAATATCATCCTCGCTCATGAATTCACTGATGAGTCGTGAAATATTCACTAAAATAGTATCACCTTTATCATGCCCGTAATTATCATTGATTCTTTTAAACTGATCGATGTCTGCCATGGCCATGCAAAGAGGGGTGTTATTATTTATGCAATTTTTGCGTGCATTCATAATTAGCTTTTTAGCAAAGCGGCGATTGAAAAGTTTTGTAAGAGGATCCCGGGCTGCCATTTCCGTTAACTCTAGTCGTTGTGAAAGAGTAATCTCTCTAATAAAACCCATACCATAAATCATAGGTAAGCCAGCAATAATTATATTAATTATTTTAATATGGGGAAGCAGCTCAGAGTAAGCAAAAGGGTAGTTTGTATTTGAAAAAAACACATACAACAATGCAAAAGCAATGATCATTAACACGCTATACAAAGAAGCTCGCTTTAGAGTTAGTTGATAGTCGATCATTAACAAGCAAGACACAGTCCATAGATAAAATTGAAATCCTGCATCTAAGCCAAGCATTGCACAAACAATGGTTGAGTGAATAACAACTTCAAGACAAAACACACGAAGAGCTAAGGAGGTTAAACCTTGTTTGATTAGAAAAATTCCCCCAGCCCATGCACACACACTTAGAACATTTACTATTGCCAAAGTAGCTGCACCAATGTGAGCGAAAACGGGAATTAGCACAACGTGGACTGCGAGTGCAAAGTAAGCAATCTTCAAAATAATAAGAAACTTAACATGCTCTATTTCTTGTAACTCTGATTGCTTAGGTTGTTTTAAGAGATGTTTTAGCAACCGGACCTCTTAGACAGCTAGGTGTAAAAACTAGTATAGATTAAAATTTAGGCTGTGAAGAATTAAAGAGATTTCTGTTTCTTTAATTCATTTAATTTAATCGGGGTTAAACACCAGTTCACTTCGTTTTTGCTAAGCTTTAAGCTTGGCAGGACTGTGAATTAATGCCACTCTAATCAAACCATCATTGATATCGGCTTGCCGTTTGCCTTGATAATATTTTCGTGCCTAAAAAGGAGTAGTTATGCCGGCGGAAAAAACGCATTTAGAGATTTGTAATCTAACTAAAGAACAGTACCCACAAATAAAGACCCTCATGGATCAAGCTTACCCAGGGCTTGGAGGTGCTTGGCCAAACCATACTATTTTTAGGCTAATAGACCAGTTTCCGGAAGGGCAAATAGGCATTGTAGACGATGGTGTTTTAGTAGGCATCGCCTTGAGTGTACAGGTTGATTACGCGCGCTTTTCTAACCCACATACCTACGAAGATATTGTTGATGGTCACGACCGTGTATTTAGTGATCCTGAAGGTGATGCACTTTATGGTTTAGATGTGGTGATTTCATCAACTCACCGAGGGATGCGACTGGGTCGTCGCTTATACGATGCGCGTAAAGAGCTGTGCCGTCAGTATAACTTGCGCGCTATTTTAGCGGGTGGACGTATTCCGCGCTATTACAATCACAGTGCAGAGATGTCTCCGATGGAGTACATCGAAAAAGTTGACCACAAAGAGCTGTATGATCCGATTTTAAGCTTTCAGCTATCTAATGATTTCCAAGTTAAACGTTTACTTAAAAAATACCTTCCTGAAGATCAGGAGTCAGTTGGTTATGCCACTTTACTAGAGTGGAATAACATTATGTTTGAGCCGACTGATACGGTACTTGAGTCGACCAAATCAATTGTCCGTGTCGGTGCCGTACAATGGCAAATGCGTTGTGTTGAGTCTGTGGAAGAGCTGCTCAAGCAGGTGGAGTATTTTGTTGATACAGTATCAGATTATAAAAGTGACTTTATTCTGTTTCCGGAATTTTTCAATGCCCCGTTAATGGGTCTCACTGAGCAAAGCAATCAAACGGAAGCCATTCGTTATCTGGCCGAATACACAGAAACCTTCCGTGATGCGATGTCGCGCATGGCGGTTGAATACAATGCCAATATTATCACCGGTTCCATGCCACTCGCTGAAGACGACAAGATTTATAATGTCAGCTATTTGTGCCACCGTAGCGGTAAAATTGATGAGCAGCGTAAAATTCATATTACCCCTCACGAGCAAAATGACTGGGTGATCCAAGGTGGTGACAAAATTGCGGTATTTGAAACCGATGCGGGTCGTGTCGGTATTCAAATTTGTTACGATGTAGAGTTTCCTGAGCTGTCGCGTATTCTCGCTAAGCAAGGATTAGATATTTTGTTCGTGCCATTTTGGACAGATACAAAAAATAGTTACTTACGTGTTCGTCATTGTGCGCAAGCACGTGCAATCGAAAATGAATGTTATGTTGTGATTGCAGGCTCGGTTGGTAACTTACCTGAAGTAGAAAGCTTAGATGTACAGTATTCGCAATCAGCAGTGCTTACCCCTTCAGATTTCTCGTTCCCGCATGATGCAACCTTGAATGAAGCAACGCCAAATACTGAAATGCTGTTATTCAGTGATTTAGATATGGATAAACTTAAAATTCTTCACAGTGAAGGAACGGTAAGAAACTTAAAAGACCGCCGTGAAGATTTATATGATGTAATTTTGAAAAAGCGAGAACAATAATGGCGTGGTTGTATTTAATTGTCGCAGGGCTGTTAGAAATTGGCTGGCCTGTTGGCCTTAAAATGTCTCAACAGGCAGATAGTCGCTGGTTAGGGATTGCTATAGCTGTCGCCTTTATGGTCGCTAGTGGCTTTATGTTGTGGTTGGCGCAAAAGGATATTCCGATGGGGACATCCTATGCAGTATGGACAGGTATTGGTGCTGCTGGCACTTTCTTGGTTGGTATTTTATTTTATGGGGATGCCGCTACATTTGGCCGCATTGCCGGAGTACTGTTGATAATTAGTGGTGTAATAACCCTAAAGATTAGTCATTAAAAAAGCGGCATAGCCGCTTTTTTAATGACTAGGAATAAGCCTAATTGGGTAGCATTACAAGAATGGCAGCCAGTGCAATTAACACAAGCCCCGCCGTGTCTTGGCGTTTTAACGGCTGTTTTAACCAAAGAATCGATACCATAATGGTAAAAAATACTTCTATCTGCCCCAGTGTTTTTACATAAGCAACATGCTGCAAGCTCATGGCGCTAAACCAACCAATAGAACCTAAACAGCTACAAATACTAACAGCGGTCGTGGTGCCTTTGTGTTGCCACATTTTCTTAAAAGTATCGCGCTCTTTGAATGCAATATACACGCATAGCATCAGTGTTTGTAAACTGATTATCAGCACTAACACCCAAGCTGCAGAGTGCGGAAAAGTCAGCCCTGAACTTAAACTTGCTTCACGGATCCATGATGAAGAGAGAGCAAAAGAAGTGCCGCAAGCAAGCCCAAGCAGTGCGGTGCCCAAATTAAAGTGTTTAACATTCGCGATGCCACTTAATAGCAGTACCGCAATTGCACCAATAAATACGCCAACCCAGCCCAGTAACGACAGTGCTGAGCCAAAGAACATGACACCTAAAATGGCCGCCATTAGCGCTTCACTTTTAGCAAGCCCTGCACCGACTGCAAAGTTATTCATTTTAAACAGCTTTACCATTAAACCTGTGGCAACAATTTGGACGATACTGGCGCCAACAATGTAGCCAATAAAAGCCAGATTAAAGTCAGGAAGTGCGGCGTCTTGATATTGATAAAGTGCAAATAAATACAGGGCAGCAATTGGGCTGGCAACGATAAAGCGAGCAAGCGTTACCCCGGCAACACTCACTGTTGCACTGAGTTTACTTTGCAGAGCGTTGCGCCAAGACTGCATAAATGCCGCAAAAATAGTTAAGAAAATCCAAGTCATATTGAAAATAAATTAATGAGGAGAGGCGCTTAGAGTAACAAAACCAAAGTATGAGAGCATCAGCTTATCGACCAACTTGAGAAAAACTCAGCTGTGACAATATGCCGCAGGGCTTTTATGCTGACTTTAGACTATAGTGACAATGATGCTATTGCTGGCCGCTGCTGTTTTAAGTAGCGGCTTTTTTTTGTTTACGCTAGGGTAGGGTATTATAGTTAAAAGATAAGGAAATATAATGACCACACTGATTATCTGCGCACTCATCGCAGTACTCATCCCCTATTTAGCCAAAGCGCCTGTGGCTTTTGCACAAAATAAGTTGGCAGGCTACGACAATAAGCACCCTCGCGAGCAACAAGCTAAACTAACCGGCTTTGGTGCTCGTGCGTTGGCAGCACATCAAAATAGCTTTGAATCGCTGATTATTTTTGCGGTCGCGCTGGCAGTCGTTATAGGTAGCAATAATGTCTATCAGGTAACTGAGACCCTAGCGATTATGCATGTTATTGCCCGTGTGTTGTATTGTCTTTTCTACTACATAAACCAGGATATTTTACGTTCATTAGTTTGGCTTGTTGGCTATGTTTGTGCTGTGGCTATGATTGCTCTTTGTCTTTAGCGATAGAGCTAGTAGTCAAAAACCACAAAGCAAGCGGCTTAAATAAGGCGCTTGCTTTAGGGTCTTAAGTGATTGCTTTTACTTAGAGCTAACTTTAATTTTCTCTATTAAATCCTTTGCTTGGTAGTTTTCGTCTAAGGCAAAATCGAGTTGTACTAATGCGTTTTTAAAGCCGGATTCAGACGGCGCATACTGCCATTTTTTTAAGGCTCTTTTCGCTTCTCGATTGAAAACACCTTCAGGCTCTGCACTTACCACACTTACATTGCTGGTGGCGCCGCTTGGTAAAATATCGTATTTCAAAACGACTGAACCGCTAATACCTTGCTCTGCAGCTTGAATAGGGTATATCGGCTCTACACGCATAACCGCTTGATAGTCTTTTGTCTTTTCAACTGACATCGGCTGTTTTGCAATCGCAAAGCTGCTAAGCATGCCCGCTGTAAAAATAACTAACGCTGTTTTTGCGATAAATGAGCTGTTGTCGATCTGCTTTATTTGGTTTAGACGTTGTAACATGGTGTTTTTATCTCCGTATTGTGAATAAGCCATTAAGCCTGTTCTGCTAAAGCTTGCACAGTGCACTAATGCCTTACTGTATAAAATTCGTTGTTCTGTCGATTTATTTTTGAGTACTTGCTCATCACATGAAAGCTCTTGAATACGGCGCAGACTTGCATAACCAAGCCAAGCGACAGGGTTAAACCACAACAAAATAGTGGCACTTAAAGCGATGACATTAATTAGGTTGTCTTTGCGTTTAATGTGCACTGATTCATGCTCTAAAATAAGCGCTAAAGCATGGTTATCGTAGTGACTTTGATAGTTTGTAGGCAGCACTAGCTTGGTATTTAAAACCCCTACAACCATAGGTGAGCTCACTTGGTTGCTTTGGTATAAGCGCATACTTTGATTGCTGTGATGATCAAGCGTAATTGGCGCTAACTGCAGTTTTGCTAAAAAACGGTAATGAAAATATACGGCAGTGATCAGCAGTGCGGCACTAATAAAGCCATAAATAGCAAACCAAGTGAGCGTAAACTGTGGCATTATTGCTGTGTTTGGCGTGATAGTCAGCTTACTGATAAAGTCGTTTTGAATTGGCTTTAAGTGCTCTGGTAGGTTCGCTAACAATAAACTAATTGGTAAAAGCGCCCACAGTGTATAAACCAAGCGTGCCGATAGCTGGCTTAGTAACTTTCGCTCTAGCAGCAATAAAAACATAATTGCAGATGAGATCAAAAGTTGTTGATCTAACAGCCAATTAAAAAATGCATCTAACATAACAACGCCTTATTTTTGCTGTTTTTCCCAATCATCAATGACCTTTTTCAGCTCATCAATATCATGTTGCGAGAGTTGCTCTGATTTAGCAAAGCCACTCACCAGTGGCGCAATACGGCCATTAAAGAAGCGTTCAATAAAGCTTTGGCTTTCTTTTAATGTGTATTCTTCACGGGCGATGCAAGGAGTGTAGTTATATTGGCGGCCTTGTTTCTCGAAGCTAAGAGCGCCTTTTTTAACTAAACGGCTTAGTAGCGTTTTAATGGTTTTTTCGTGCCATTCTTTATCGTCACTTAAACGCGCAATTACTTCACTAGCTGTGGCTGGGTAGCCAAGCCATACTGCATCTAATACTTCGAATTCAGCTTTAGAAAGTTCAATCATTTTTATGCCTACAGATGTAATCTTTAATTAAAGATTACACGTGTAATCAATTAATGCAAACTTTTTTGTTAGAGAATGTCACTTTTTTTGATACTGACTATTTGTCCTTCGGGCAAATTCAGCGTGGTGAGTGACAGTTTTGCGATATCTGTGCGGTAAAGGTCGATGACTTTGTAGCCACAAAAACGAGCCATTTTACGTATTTGCCGATTTAAACCTTGTTTTAAGACGATGCAAAACTGTGTTTCGCTGACTTGAGTCACCGTGCAAGGGAGGGTTATTTGTTTATCGACAGGCACACCGCCCGCCATTTTTTTACAAAAATCACTATCAAGAGGTTTATCAACGGTGACTAAATAGCGTTTGGGTTGGTGGTAATCAGGGTGGATCAGTTGATTACAAAACTCACCGTCATTGGTCAAAATCAACAAACCTCGGGAGTCTTTGTCGAGCCGGCCAATTGGGTAAACGCGAGTGGTTTTAGGCAGGCTATGAATAAGGCTTGTTGGGTCATCAGCATTTAATTTGCAATCTATACCAACAGGCTTGTGATAAGCAAAGTAGGTGAGTGGTGCCTTAGCTAAAATTTTTTCGCCAAGTACAATCACATCATCGTGCTCATCAACATGATCTATATGATTTGCGGCACGGCCATTTACTGTTACCTCACCTTGATCTATCAAGCGCGATGCTTGCTTTCGAGAGCAAACACCCGCATGGGCAATAAATTTAGCAAGTCGTACTTTTTCTGGCATGAGTGATTTTTGTACAATTAATTTGATCACAGTATATCAAAATCACGTATGAATAGTTCCACCACCAAAGAGGAATGCACATGCCTATCAAATTATCAGAGCTTGCAGCTCACCAACCACTGCAAAAGGTTATCCTTCATTCATTAGAAATGGCATTGTATCAGGTGTCTGTGATGATCAATAACGTTGAGTATTATGTTACTGATGAGCAAGGTGAGTTTATTCGTGATATTAGCCCGTTGCATATTCAAAAGCGTCTTGATCACCTAAGTTATGGCGATATGGTTTTACGCCACACCAGTGCTTATGATGAGATGTGTGGTCAGCCCGAAAAGCTGGCCAGCAACATGCTTGAAGTACCCTATGGCAAGAACCACTTATACTGACTAACGATATAAGCGTATACTGAGTATATGTATCAATTAAAAAGTGATGACTCAGCTGATCTCAACAACCGGCTTAGAGAACATATTGTGGCTTTCAACGCCGCGCATTTTAATGCCGAGCGTATTCCCGTTGGTTTTAAGTTCGTTAATAAACAAAACAGTGTGGTTGCTGGTATTCATGGTCAGGTATTTGGCAATTGGCTGCTTATCAGTTGGCTTTGGTGTGATGAGAATATGCGTGGTAAAGGACTTGCGACACGCTTACTCGCTGAATTAGAGAGTAAAGCTAAAGCACTTGGTGCAAACACCGCACAACTTGATACGCTCGATTTCCAAGCTAAACCCTTTTACGAAAACAACGGCTACCTAGTTAAATATGAAATGCGTAACTACCCACTCGACGGCTGCCGTTATTTTATGGAAAAAAGCCTTTAAATATCAGCTTTTACTCACTTCGCTTTAAGCACGTCTTGCTCGGTAAAAGTAACACCTAAGAAAGGGGTCGCTTCTGGGGCAAGCATAAAGGTGCGGATGTTCATGTGGTCTTGCCCTTCAGGATTGTGTAATACGTCATCACGATAAAACGCGCCAAAGCAATCTAGGGTGTTTTGTTTACTCAATTGATTTAGCTTAGCAAAGGCAAAAATTTTACACGAGCCATTATTTTCATTTGCCGCGCTTAGCAGGCCATGATTGTTAAAACCACTTGGGGTAAAGTCATAATTGTTGTCTATGACCGCCATGGTATCGGTAAACTCAATTTGCTGCGGTGTGCTTGCTAATTTCGAAAGAAATTCGTTAAGAGTCATTGCTTGTCCTTAAAAATTGTTCTTTATCAACTCTAACTCATTCACTTGCTGATTGATATTAAACTTAAAATTCTCTAAAAAGTTCATACCTAGTAAACCATAGCCGGCATGATTTTCTATTACCAGCACTTCAAAATTACGAATACGTTGTTGACCGACTTGAAACGACTCGAGCTGATAACGCTCTGCTTCAACAATTCCATTAGCTGTGTTTACTTGTAAGGTGCCAAGGTAATTGGCTGGGGTGTTAAGCGAGTTTAATAATGTTTGGTTAATTACAGTAAAGCTAGCGCCGGTGTCGATCATCAGCTCGGTTTCGATATCATCGTTGATAATACTGTTCACCAAATAGTGCGAACCTCGAGCAGTTAATTTTATAATTTCAACACCTGCGAGGGCCTGTTGAATCAACTGATGTAATTGCTCAGCTTGCTGTTTATAGTCATGATCTTCGGGTAGTTGATCTAGGGTTATTTGGCTCGCGACATAATCTTCTAAATGGTAGTTAGCTAATGCATTGTTATATAAGTAATGCGCGTTGCCAGGCGCGTAATCAAGCCATTGTTGACTAATATTAAGTAGGGCTTGCCATTGTTGCGTTGCAATAAGTTCATCAATATAGGATTTGCTTAGCTCGTCTATTTGTTTGTTAAGTTGTTGCTTATCATTGCTGTCTAACTGGTTGCTAAGCGCCAGTAAATTGATAATACCTTGTTGGGTATCACCTTGTGCTATTAAACGCTTTGCCTCAAGTTCAAGCATGGTGACATCGTAAGGGTGACTATTTAAAAAGGCCGTTAAAAATTGCTCACTTAAGGTGAATTTTTGATGGGAAAGCCATGTCTCAAGTTGTTGTTGCCAAATTTGTTTAAGTTGCCTTGCATAGTGAGGTTCATTAACAAGCAATTGGGTGTACTCGGCCACCGCTTTGTCGAATAATTGGTTGCTAAATAGCGCAACAGCTTGTTGAAAGTGGGCTGGTAAAACCGCGCTTTTCTTGACTATGGGAGTGGTTGCTACAGTCTCAATTTGTTTTGGCTTCGCGGGGTTAAACAGTTGCCAAATAAAGTATCCGTTTAAGCTAAGAGAGCATAGCAATATTAATTTAAGAAAAGCATTCATCCGTTTTGCCCAATCATTTAATCTTTGTTATTTACTTACTCAGCATAAAACACATTTTTTAAAGTCGTTACTTTTTAACTAAATGATTGAGCGCCATGATATTGCTTATTTCAATATCTGCTAACCCTTGATAACGATATTGTGTTGCTTGGTTATTAAGCCAAACGCTTTGGCAGCCGGCATTATTGGCGCCTTGCACATCAGTATCTAGGCTATCGCCAATGTGCAAAATTTCCTTGTGAGGCACCTTTAAGTGTTTGGCTGCGCTATCAAATAAGGCGCTATGCGGCTTCGCTTTTCCGTGTGGGCCTGCTTGTAAAACTAACTCAAATACACCATTAAGGTTAAACTTTTCTACTTCGACATTACCATTGGTGATGGCGATGAGGCGGTAGTGTTTACTGAGATTATTAAGTAATTCAAGTACTTCATCAGTAACGGTTATTTGACTGCGGGCATCAGCGAATGCCTGATAAGCATTTTCGGCATGCAACTGAGCTTGCTCTGCTGAAAAACCCAGATCGGTCATGGCATAGTGTAATGCTGCTTGTCGCCAGCGCGTAACGTCATCAATTAAAGTCGCATCATGTTTTAAAGCTTTATCGCGGCATGTTAACCAGTAGCTCATGCTATCGGCTGGCCATTGGTCTAATGCCTCGAGGTAATCAGCTTGTGCTTGCAAGGCTGATTTTATGATCGGATGGTTGTTGTAAAGTGTGTCGTCTAAATCAAAACTTAAAACAGAAACTGGCGATAGGGCACGGTTAAATCGGATCATAATGACAAGGGTTTACTCTGATGTTGAGCGCTTTTTAGCGCGTGGGTGGGTGTTATCGTACACTTTAGCTAAATGCTGAAAATCTAAATGCGTATAAACTTGAGTTGCAGACAAACTACTGTGTCCTAACAGTTCTTGTACGGCACGCAGATCCCCTGATGATTCTAAAATATGTGATGCAAATGAGTGGCGCAATTTATGCGGATGCACTTGTGAGCTGATCCCTTGCTTAATGCCCCACTCTTGCATCCGTAAGCGAACTTGGCGTACGGAAATTCGCTTTTTTTGGCTGCTA
Source organism: Pseudoalteromonas sp. S2721 (assembly GCF_005887425.1). NCBI lineage: Bacteria > Pseudomonadati > Pseudomonadota > Gammaproteobacteria > Alteromonadales > Pseudoalteromonadaceae > Pseudoalteromonas > Pseudoalteromonas sp. S2721. The sequence goes on along the minus strand of NZ_PNCZ01000035.1, from coordinate 32,256 downwards.
ACAAACACGGCTATTTCATCAGGATGTGCAAATTGAGGGCGAATTTTCAGCCATGCTTTTAATGCACTGAGCGCTTTGCTGCCTACAGGTAATAAGCGTTCTTTGTTACCTTTACCGCGGACTAAAATTTCGCCTTCAGTCGGGTTTATATCTTGTATGTTAGCGCCAACTAATTCGCTAATACGCAAACCCGATGAGTACATTAATTCCATCATGGCTTTGTCGCGAATAGCTAAAGGCTCATCATCTGGCAGTTCGAGTAGTTTAGCCATTTGATCTACGTCTAAATTTTTGGGTAAAGGCTTGGAAAATTTTGGCCCTTTAATGGCTTCTGCCGGATTATGATAATGTGCTTGGTTATCAATTTTTTTGGCTTTTAAGAATTTATATAAACTGCGAATACAGCTCAGCTTTAAACTGATTGTGCGACCACTTAATTGTTTGCTGCGCAACTGCATGCTGTAGCGGCGAATATGCTCACCTTGAACAGCAAACCAGTCTTCACATAGTTTACTAAAGTACAAAGCTGCAAAACCAAGCTGACTCGTATATTGGTTTACTGTGTGCGCTGAGTATTGTTTTTCGTAGCGTAAGTAGTCTGCAAATAGTAGGATGGGTGTTCGCCAAGCATCACTTAATTCATTAATGTCTGGCGTCGTCACATCGCTCATGCAAGTTCCAATAAGCGCAGTTGTAATGAACGCACAAACTCAAGCACAAAAAAGCTGTCTTTTGCCGGTTCGAAGTGGTTTACGTCATCACTACCAAACGCCAAAATTGCCACAGGGTGTTTTGTGTTGCCAATTAAATATAAGGCAGTCGATTGAGTCGTGTCTGAAAACAGTAAGTCTCTTTCTTGCTGATTTACTCGGCCTAAGTAAATACCATCGTTTTGCAGGCGATGGGCAATTAACTCATCAAACTTTTTATCGTACTTAACTAAGTGACACTCGTTAATGGATGGATTAGTGCAGATAATATTGCGCAAATTGCTAGCCAGTGTCGTAAAGTCGTAGTTAGTCCATAACTGACGATGACAGTCGCTAAATAAGCGGTAAATTAACTCGTTTTCTTTTGCTTGTTCAACGAGCTGCTCAATCTTATTTTTTAATAACGTATTGTGTTCACGTAATTGGCGCTGTTGAATATGTACCAAAGACGTTGCTCCCGCCGTTTGTTGTTGTAGTTCAACTTCAGCGAGCACATCCGGGTTTTTGATAAAAAAATCAGGGTGTGCTTTTAAATAGTCAGCAATTTGTTGTTCTGTTAGTTTGCTCATAGTGCCACTTGTCCATCAAAAACATGCTCAGCAGGGCCTGTCATTCGTACAGGGTGGCCTTCGCCTTGCCAACGTACTTGTAAACTGCCGCCGGGTAAGTCAACTTGTACGGTATTAGCAAGTTTACTTTGAATTTGTCCGATCACGACCGCAGCACAAGCACCTGTTCCACAGGCTAAGGTTTCACTAACGCCACGCTCCCATACTCTTAGTTTAATGTGTTCTTGTGAAATGACCTGCATAAAACCAATATTTGCGCGTTGGGGAAAGCGCTCATGATTTTCAAGGAGTGGGCCTAAGGTAGCGACTTCTGCGGTATGAATGTCATCAACTTCTAACACGCAATGCGGGTTACCCATCGATACTGCGCCACTAAATACCGTATGTTCTTCCGTGCGAAGAATATAGGTCAGCTCACGCTTGCTGGCTTTTAATGGGATTTTGTTCGGTTCAAAATTGGGGTGGCCCATATTTACCGTTACTTGACCATCTTTCTCTATATAAAGCGTGAGGTTACCAGATTTTGTTGAAACCGAGATTTTATGCTTATTGGTCAGGCCTTTCATACGTACAAAGCGGGCGAAACAGCGCGCACCGTTGCCGCACTGTTCAACTTCGTTACCATCGGCATTGAAAATACGATAATGAAAATCGAGATCAGGAGAGTAAGGGGCTTCAACCATAAGCAGTTGATCGAAGCCAATGCCGAAATGGCGATCTGCCAGCTTCTTTATTTGATCACGTGATAAAAAAACATTTTGAGTAATGTTATCAATAACGACAAAGTCATTACCTAGGCCGTGCATTTTTGAAAAATTAACTAACATAACGCTCTAATTCGGGTTTGCTCTGAGCTAATCATGCCACAGAGCAGGGCGGTTATAAAAACGTTTATGGTAAAATTTTCTCACCTTGCCAAAGGCTTTCTAAGGTTTCGCGTTGGCGAATTAAATGGCTTTGCTGACCATCCACCATGATTTCTGCAACACGCGGGCGTGAGTTGTAGTTTGAGCTCATAGTGAAACCATATGCGCCAGCGCTGCGCTGCGCTAATAGGTCACCGGCTTGAAGTGCAAGCTCACGGTCTTTGCCTAAAAAGTCGCCGGTTTCACAAACTGGGCCGACAATATCGTAGTTGTGAGTAGGTGTATCATCTGCGCGAGGTTCAACTGGCACAATACTTTGCCAAGCTTGATACAGCGATGGACGCAACATATCGTTCATGCCAGCATCAACAATAGCAAAGAACTTATCTTGGTTTTGTTTAATAAACTCAACTTTAGTAACTAAAATACCTGCGTTGGCTGCAATCGCACGACCAGGTTCAAAAATAAGTTCTAAATCTTGGTAGTCTGCTAATCGAGCGGTAATTTTATCAACATACTCGCTTGGATGAGGAGGCGTTTCGCCATTATAAGGCACGCCAAGACCACCACCGATATCTAGGTGAGTTAGCTTGATGCCAACCGCTTTTAACTCTTCGATAAGAGTCAGTACTTTTTCAAGTGCTGCTAAGAAAGGTTTTATTTCCGTTAGCTGCGAACCGATGTGGCAATCTACACCGGTAATTTTTAAACCGGGTAGTGATGCTGCATGTTGATACACCGTCACTGCTGTTTGAATGTCAATACCAAACTTATTCTCTTTTAAGCCAGTTGAGATATAAGGGTGCGTTTTTGCATCTATATCTGGGTTTACGCGAATCGAAATCGGTGCTACTAAGTTAAGATCCGTTGCCACTTTTGAAATACGCTCAAGTTCAGCCACTGACTCAACGTTAAAACACTTGATCCCCAATTCAAGTGCATAAGCAATTTCGTCAGCGGTTTTTGCAACGCCAGAAAACACAACCTTACTAGCGTCACCGCCTGCTTGAATAACACGTGCCAGTTCACCTTTTGAAACGATGTCAAAACCTGAACCAAGTCGCGCTAAAATGTTCAGCACGGCAATATTTGAGTTGGCTTTTACGGCATAGCACACCAAGCCTTTATGTGACTTAGCAGCGTCTGCAAATGCTAGATAATGACGTTCAAAGGTTTTGCGAGAATAGATATAACAAGGCGTACCATATTGTTCGGCAAGCTCTTTGACAGCGATGTCTTCAGCGAACAGCTGATTATTATTGTAGTTAAAAAAGTCCATCTATTGGTCCTGTTTTTGCTCTGGTTGTTCGGATGGATCAGCTTGTGGCTGAGACTTTGCAGGCGGCTTAGTATCATCTGGCAGATAAAGAGCACCACTTTGTCCGCAACCTGCTAGGGTTACTAGAAGGGCGCTTAGAGGTAAAATGGTTTTTAATTTTTGGCTATGAGTCTCTTTCATTAGATTAATACGGTTGCTGGCTTTATAATCGCAGAGTAACAGAATATTTAAAAAATGCAGCTATTCGCGGATGAATTTATTCCTGTTACACTTGATGTACACAATCTGCCCCCAGATCTAGGCTTAAAGCCAGTTAAAGGACACTAAAATGACTGATCATGAATACCACACACTAGCCGATGCATTAATGCTAACTATTGAAGAGCAAATCGATGAATGTGATGCCGATTTAGACTATGAATCAGCGTCAGGTATTTTAGAAATCATCTTTCCTGATCGCAGTAAAATAGTGATCAACAAGCAAGCACCATTACACCAAGTTTGGGTAGCGACTAAATTTAACGGTCACCATTTTGAACTACGCGACGATAAGTGGATTGATAACCGCTCAGGTGCAGAGTTTTGGCAATTTATGTGTGATGCGGCAACTCGCCAAGCAGGTCAAACAATTGAATGGCGTTCTGAACTATGAGTTTAGAGTTTGTTGAATATCCAGCGCAAGGTGATCACAAAGCAACGGTTATCTGGCTACATGGTTTAGGTGATTCAGGTGATGGTTTTGCGCCCGTTGCACCGCAACTTGCTCTACCAAAAGAGCTTGGTGTGCGTTTTGTGTTTCCACATGCGCCAGTGCAACCGGTCACCTTAAATGGTGGTATGGCAATGCGCTCTTGGTACGATATTAAATCGATGGATTTAGATAAGCGTGCTGATGAGCAAGGAGTGCGTGAATCTGCTGCAAAAGTGGCTGCAATTATTGACCAAGAAATTGCAAAAGGTATCGCTCCTAACAAAATTATTCTTGCCGGTTTTTCGCAAGGGGGTGTGGTATCGCTGCACTTAGCGCCACGTCTAGATTATAAATTAGCGGGTGTAATGGCACTTTCAACCTATATGTGTGTGCCTGCAAAATTTGCTGATGAAGCCAAGCAGCAGGGGTTAAATATTTTTATGGCACATGGTCGATTTGACGATGTGGTACCGCATAGCGCGGGCAGACAAGCATTTGACGTGCTTAGCGCTAACAACATGGAAGTAAGCTGGCAAGACTATCCGATGGCGCACCAAGTTTGTGGTGAAGAACTGATGGCTATTCGAGAGTGGTTAATTGCTCGCTTGAGTTAATTTTTTGGTTTTAGAGGCCAACATGACAAAGAAACTTGTAATTACAGCAAATATGAATGCCGTTGAATCGGCAAGTTCAGCACCGACAGCAGTGACTTATCAATGGCATTGGCGACGCATCTTTATGGTCAGCAGTGTTATCTTAGTTGCGCTGGCTATATTAGTGTATAGCTTTATTGGTGCGGTAAATGCTGAGCAATCACCGCAAGATGAACCGCAAGCAGAGTTTACAAAGGCTGAATTACAAACCTCTTTAAATGACGCTGAGCAAGAGGAGCCAAAAGAAGTTGTTGCTCCGTCAATGAATGAGCAAACACCGTTGGTTGATAACACAGCAACGGCTAAAGCAGAGGTTGTGAGCTCAAACATTGTAGAGCCTGACGTTACATCAGTAGAGGCTGAGATCGACAGTGAAGAGGTTGTTGATGAGCAACAACCTGAAACATTAGCCGTTATTCCTGATGAAGAAGCATCACAAACTGAACAGCAAGTTGAAAATGCAGCAGCACCTGATGCTCAGCAGCAGTTTTCACGGTCAGCACATATTGCCAGTGTCGCAATTGGCGCAAAAATAGACACAGATAAAGTAAGCCGCGCAGTATTAACTACCGATGTTGTTGATCGAGAACCAGTAAACGTTCTTAAAAACGATGTAAAATTAGCGCAAATTAGCAATAGCCTGAGCTTTTTTAGCGAGCTTAGAAATATGCAAGGGCAAACTGTTCGTCATCAATGGTATTACCAAGATCAACAGCTTGCTTCAATTGAATTAGCGGTAAGTAGCCCACGTTTTCGTACTTATTCAACGAAAAACATCATGCCAGAGCAATTGGGTGATTGGCGTGTTGAAGTTATTGACGCAGAGGGCAACTTACTGGCCCAAAAAGAATTTAGAATTTTAGCTGAGTAATATTTAGTATCAGCCTGATAATTAATTGGATTTTTCATGACACAGACAACAAAACTAGTTCGTATCGCTACCCGTAAAAGTGCACTTGCTTTATGGCAGGCAGAATTTGTAAAAGCTCAATTAGAGCACTTCCATGACGACGTAACGGTAGAGTTGGTTCCTATGTCGACGCAAGGCGATATTATCCTTGATACGCCACTGGCAAAGATTGGTGGTAAAGGCTTATTCGTAAAAGAGCTTGAGCAAGCCATGCTAGATGGCCGTGCAGATATTGCGGTGCATTCAATGAAAGATGTGCCTGTTGAGTTTCCTGAAGGCCTAGCATTACACACTATTTGTGAACGTGAAGACCCACGCGATGCGTTTGTATCAAATAACTACAAGAGTTTAGATGAGTTACCACAAGGTGCGATTGTTGGTACATCAAGCTTACGCCGCCAATGCCAAATTCGCGAAGCTCGTCCAGATTTAGACATTCGTGACTTACGCGGTAATGTTAATACGCGTTTAGCAAAACTAGATGATGGTCAATATGATGCAATCATCCTAGCTGCAGCGGGTCTAATTCGTTTAGAAATGCCTGAGCGTATTACAGCTTTTATCGAGCCAGAGGTATCATTACCTGCAAATGGTCAAGGTGCTGTGGGTATTGAGTGCCGTATTGATGATGAAGTAACAAAAGCACTGTTAGCGCCACTTGAACATAATGAAACACGCATTCGTGTTAATGCCGAGCGTGCTATGAATCGCCGTTTAGAAGGTGGCTGCCAGGTACCTATTGGTGCATTTGCATTGGTCGATGGTGAGCAAGTGCATTTACGTGGTTTAGTGGGCGCTATTGATGGTAGCCAAATGCTACGTGATGAAGTGACAGGCCCAGTGGCTGACGCAGAGCAGTTAGGTATTACACTTGCTGAAAAGCTACTTGAGCAAGGTGCTGATAAAATTTTAGCTGAAGTATATAGAGACGCTTAATATGCATATTTTGATAACTCGTCCAGAAGGAAAAGGCACTGAGCTTGCTCTTGAGCTTCAGCAGGCGGGTTATCAAACAACCCTGTGCCCAGTCCTTACCTTAGATTACCTCACAGTAAATAGTAGTGAGCTCGCGCCGCTAGAAAATGCCGATAAAATCATTTTTATCTCGCAAGATGCCGTGCATGCCTTGTTAAAACTCACACCAACCATCAACAAAGCAGCGCAACTTTATGCGGTCGGTCAGCAAACGGCTGATGCGGTTTATGAAGCCTTTGGGCGACGAGCCGCAGTGCCCAAACAGCATGATTCAGAAGGTCTGCTTGAATTAAAAACACTACAAGATGTTGAACTAAGTAACATTGTTTTAGTGAAAGGTGAAGGTGGACGCACGACCATAGCAAAAACGTTAAAACAACGTGGTGCTTTATTAAATCAATTGGTTGTTTACAAGCGAAGCGCAATTGAGAGCGAACCGGGCAAGTGGATGGACCACTGGCAAACAATTGATGTAGAAGGTATAGTCATTACCAGTAATGCAGCGGTGGATGCCATTTTTAATGGTTTAAATGAGCCTCAGCTTGCATGGTTGAAAGAGCGACAATTTTTCGTTGCCAGTGAGCGTATCGCAGACTATTTAAAGCAACAAAATGTCGTAAGAACACAGATATATATTGCTGCAGGGGCGAGCGACAACGCTATGTTCACCTGCATTAATCAGCAAGGTAGCAAAATGAGTGAAGCAGAATCAAAACAACCCGCAAAGCCAGTGACTGCACAGCCAGAGAAAAAAGCGCAAACGGCAAATACTGGGGCAAAAGCGCCTGTACAAGCTAAAAGAGGCATCAGCAAAACAGGTAGCTTAGCGTTACTTATTTCACTTTTAGTGGCTTGTGCAGTTGGCTATGAGTTTTATCTAAAATTAAATAGCGATCAGCAATCGGCTGTGGCATTGACTGAGCTGACAGATGAAAACCTTCGCTTACAGCAGCAAATTGATGCATTAAAAAGTGCCCAACAAACAATGCAGCACTCGCTTTATAGCAGTGAACAAAAGGTCACTGATGCACTAAATGAAAGTGCTGAGCAAACACAGCAGCAATTACAAGCGGCTTTAAAGCGCGCCGAGCAGCAAACTTTCACGCTTAATCCGCAAGAAGTCACAAGCTTGCAGCGTATGGCCGAATTTAAATTGTGGGCAGAGCACGATTACCAAGGGGCTGCTGCTGTGTTATCTCGCTTAGATAGCTTACTTGCAGAACACCCGGGTACAGGCGCTATTCGCCAAGCAATTCACCAAGATTTACAAACCTTGAATGCCATAGAGTCTGTGGCTGTTGAAGCAATTTATTTAAAACTACATGGCATTAATCAAAAAGTGGATGAACTGGTATTTAATGCTATTTCACTCCCTGAAGAGGTCGTCAAAGAAGACCCAAATCAATTAAGTGAAAATGTCAGTGAGTGGCGTCAAAACCTTGCGAAGTCGTGGCAGCAGTTTAAAGACTTCTTTGTTAAAGTGCGCAGACGTGAAGATATGGTTATCGCACCATTTTTAAGTGAGCAAGAGCGTCACCTAGTAAAACAGCGCCTGAGTTTATATTTAGCTCAAGCGCAAGATGCGGTATTAAGTAAACAAAGTAGTGTGTATTTTAGTGCTGTTGATGCTGCTCATAGCTTGGTAAAAGATTACTTTAAACAAGATGATGCGCAAACAAAAGCGGCCTTAAAAAGTCTTGCTGAGCTTTCGAAAGAGCAGCTCGATTTTAGTCCAAAAGTGTCACTACAAAGTACTGAGCAGGTGAAGGAGTGGGCACAATGATCCGCTTTTTATTAATCATTATTGCAATAGCAGTCTGCTTAGGGATTGCCCCTTTTTTTATAGATCAAAAGGGTTATGTACTAATTGCCTTTAATAAAACAACCATTGAAGGGACTATTTGGGGCATCACAGCACTTTTAATATTAGCATTCGCTGCACTGTTTTTACTTTATAAGCTTTGCCGTTACGTAATATCTTTATATAGCCATACACGCCATGGCTTTTTTGCGCGCAGTGAAGAGCGTAAACAAGCGGCTATTGAGCAAGGTGTATGGAGCTTAATTAATAACGATTATGCACAGCTTGAGCTTGCACTTGATAACAATAGTGTTGCAGATAAGTGGAGCGATATACGTTATGCGCTTCTTGCTAAAGCGGCATTAGCTAATAATGAGAGCGAAAAAGCGGTTAGTTATCTTGATAAAATAAGCCAGGATAAGCAGTTAAAAGTGGCTAATTTATGGATTGCTAGCGGTGAAACCAGCACCATTTTTGCTGACCTTAAAGCCTTAGCTGAGCGCAAAAAAGCCACGAGTTTAGAGCTTAAAATGTATGCCCATGTATTGGTAAAAGAGCAAAAGTGGGCGTCATTGAATGACTTTATGCCGCGTTTATTGCGCAAAAAAACACTTTCAGAGCAAGAGTGGCAACAACTTTTTGATAGTTACTTTGCAGCTCAATCAAACGGAGATTTAACTGAGCGTTATGAGCAATTAGCCAAAAACCTGAAACCACATGCTGAGGTAAGCTATTTAACGGCGATGGCGAAGGCAGGTGAGTTAAACAAAATTGAGCTAAGCTTAATTAAAATGATAAAAAAACCGCTGCAACATAAAGACTTAGCACGTATTTTACGTACTAGTAGCGCTGGCGATGCACTCAAGTTGCAATCAAGTTTGCAGGATGTATTAAAAAAAGATACCGAAAATACAGATTTACTATTAGCCCTTGCATGTTTAGCAAATGCGCATGGTGAATATGACTTAGCTGCGCGGGTGTTTGATAAAGCGCTTAATGCTGATAACCGCCATGCCTATTTGCAGCAAGCGGTTCTTAGTTATAGTAAGAGTGCCCAACCAGAAAAAGCATTGGTACTCTATCAATAATTTTACTTCAGCCGGCAAAGGAGCAATGGCTTGAAAAACTTATTTACACTGACAATAAGTATTGCACTTGCTTACTTTCTTACAGGGTATTTAAGTAATTCTTTGCTGGCGATTGATGGTTATGCGGTTGCAGCGTGGCCGCCTGCAGGTATTGCGCTTGCCAGTATCTTACTGCTTCGAAATCGTGCTCTGCTAGGAGTTTTGCTAGGGGCGTTCTTTGTAAACCTTATTCACCTTGATAAAGTCACTGATATTTTTCACTGGCAAATGATGTTGCAAGCTATTGGTGTGACAAGTGCATCAACATTTCAGGCTTGGCTTGCCTATTACATTATAATTCATGTAGTTAAACGCCCGATTGAGTTATCGTCATTAAAGCAAAGTATGATTGGCTTAATGATAGGTGGCCCTTTGTGTAGCTTGATTGCAGCATCAATTGGCACCGGCTTATTGGTCATTAATAATGTTATTCCGAGTTATGCGGCGCTTAATAATTTTATCGCATGGTGGATTGGCGACAGCATTGGGGTGCTGATTTTCACACCATTAATTTTAGCGGCATTTAGTTACCACCACACTCGTCAACGGCTGCAAATCATTGTGCCGTCGTTATTAATTTATGTGGTTATTTGTGTCAGCTTTTATGGTGCAGCCAGTGTAAAAAAAGACAAAGACTTACAGCGCCAGCAAGCAAAAGTCAGTGCAATTCATACTAATCTTGAACACCAAGTTGATGAAATTAAATCGCATTTATCTTTATTAGCAACTTTTTTTGCTAGTAGTGACATGGTTGATTTTGATGAATTTAAGCGTTTTACAACAAGGCAACTACAATATAGCAAAGAAATCCTTGCCCTTGAGTGGGCACCTAAAGTTATTCACTCACAACTAAATAACTATCAAAGTCTACTGCGTGATGAACTGGGTGCTGATTACTACGTGAAAGAAAAAAATGCTGCAGGACAGTGGCAGCCGGTAAGTAAGCGAGCAGTCTATTTTCCGGTGCAATATATTCATCCATTAGTAGGGAACGAACCAGCGCAAGGCTTTGATTTGGCTTCAAGCGAGTTACGTAAACAAGCGTTAACTGACTCTCGGTTAATTAAAAATGTCACCGTCAGTGAGCCTATTACTTTGATGCAAGGTGATGGTAACGAAAAGGGCGTTTTATTCTTCAACCCTGTTTATTCAGACATTAATCATCAGGTCGGCTTTCGGGGTTATGTTGTTGCTGTGGTTAATTTAGAGTTGCTGGCACAAACACTAAATTTTAATCAAAATACTGAGATTGAAACCAGTTTTTTTGATGTTACCGATGGTACTAACCCTGTCGAGATTTACAGCCCAAACCGTGTTGGTACAACCGCTATTGCGAGCTTTAATTTTATTATTGGCGAGCGCGTTTGGCAGGTGAAATTATGGGAGTCAGTAGCGCAGTCGTCATGGCTGCCTTATTGGTTAGCGCAAATAGTCGGTATGCTGTTTGTTTGGTTATTGATCACATTTTTGATTTCAGTAACCGGTACTAATATTCAAATTCGTCAGCAAGTAGCGAAACAAACTCAAAGCCTTCGCGAAGAAAAACTAAAAGCCGATAAAGCCAGCCAAATTAAAAGTGAGTTCTTGGCGAATATGAGCCATGAAATACGCACACCTATTAATGGTATAAAAGGTTTGCATTATTTAGCAATGCAAGAGCCTGACTGGCAACAAGCCCGTGGTTATATTGATCAAGCCGATGGTGCATTGAATGTACTATTACGGGTAATCAATGATGTTTTAGATTTTTCTAAAATAGAAGCGGGGCGATTGGAGCTACATCAAGAACCCATCGATGTGAATGCGTTGGTTAATGAACTGACTAACTTATTGCAGTTTGAACTTAATTCCCGTGCTTTAAAGTTTAAGGTTGAGTTTGATGCATCTGCGCACTTATTGATCCACACCGACCCAATTCGTTTAAAACAAGTATTATTAAACCTGTTAAACAATGCGGTGAAGTTCACTCAAGAAGGCACGATTACATTACGTATTTGGCAGCAGGGTAAATTTACTTACTTTAGTGTTATTGATACTGGCATCGGCATCAGTAAAGAGGCGCAGCAGCGCCTGTTTAAACCATTCTCACAAGCCGATAGCTCAACCTCTCGTCGCTTTGGTGGCACAGGTTTAGGCTTGAGTATTTGCCAAAAACTCATTGTTATGATGGGAGGCGAGATAAGCCTCAGTAGCTCTGAGGGGCAAGGTTCAACGTTTACAATTTCGCTGCCATTTGAGTCCCCTCTTGAAGAGGTGATTCATAGCGACGATGAGTTAGCTGATATCGATGTGACAGCTGTTTCATTTGCTGGCGATACAATTCTATTGGTTGAAGATAACCCATTGAATCAACATGTGGCGAGTTCGATTTTAAAAACTAAAGGTTGCCAACCTGATATCGCTAAAGATGGCCACGAGGCTATTAAGATGATCAGTGAAAAAAGCTATGACCTTGTACTCATGGATATTCAAATGCCGAATATGGATGGCTTACAAGCGACTAAGGTTATTCGCAACGAGTTACTGATCACCGATTTACCGATTATTGGCTTATCGGCAAATGCCCACGATGATGATCTTAAGAAAGGTTTAGCCAGTGGTATGAATGGTTATTTAACTAAACCAATTGATGCTGATAAACTTTTTAAAACCTTGTGGCATTTTTTGCATAATGCTAGCGGCCATTAAAGCAGACATTTGACCTCAAAAAAGTAAATAAAATCATCTAAACTTGAAATATCGCCGTGGGTACGTATGATCCGCGCAAATTTACTGAACCTGAGTGCTAATTATGATCAATAACAAACTCCCTTTGCTTGATATTCACCGTCATCTAGATGGTAATGTTCGCCCACAAACGATCTTAGACCTTGGTCGTCAGTTTAATCTTGAATTACCTGCTGACAACATTGAAGCGCTTATTCCGCACGTACAGGTTATCGACCCTGAACCAAATTTAGTGGCATTTTTACAAAAGCTTGATTGGGGTGTAAAAGTACTGGGTGATTACGATGCTTGTCGTCGTATTGCTATCGAAAACGTTGAAGATGCGATTGCCCAAAACCTCGATTACGTTGAGCTTCGTTTTAGTCCATATTATATGGCGCAAAGCCAAGGCTTACACCCGCAAGGAGTTGTCGAAGCGGTGGTTGATGGTGTAAAAAGTGCGTGCCAAAACGCGCCAATTAAAGCTAACTTAATCGGCATCATGTCGCGTACATATGGCACCAAAATCTGTCAGCAAGAGCTTGATGCGCTACTTGCTTTTAAAAATGATTTAGTGGCGGTTGATCTAGCTGGCGATGAAATTGGTTTCCCGGGTGAGCTATTTGTTGATCACTTTAAACAAGTTCATGATGCATACTTAGCTGCCACGATTCACGCTGGTGAAGCACGCGGTAGCGAAAGCATTTGGCAAGCAATTAACGAGCTTGGTGCAACGCGTATTGGTCATGGTGTAAAAGCAATTGAAGATGCTGGACTAATGGATTACTTACGTGATAAGCGCGTTGGTATTGAGTCTTGCTTAACCAGTAACATTCAAACCAGTACTGTTGCTGAGCTTGCAAAACACCCGCTAAAAACCTTCTTAGACCATGGTATTTTGGCATCGATTAATACTGATGATCCGGCCGTTGAAGGTATTGAAATAGCGTATGAGTATCAAGTAGCAGCACCTGCGGCCGGGTTAAGCCAAGCCGATATGGAAAAAGCGCAAGCTAATGCGCTTGAAATTGCTTATTTAAGCGATGCAGATAAAGCGGCTTTAAAACAGTTAGCTGCTAATCGTTAAGCAGCTAACTTATACTTGGTGCTCTTGGCATGAAACGTAGTTTTCATATAATGCCTTGAGCACGTCACCTCGGCTGATCATGCCAACAACCTTACCACCCTCGATAACTGGGTAATTCTTTGGCTTACCCGTTTTCATGGCATCAGCCAACTCAATGATATTTTGATCGCTACTCACGGTAACAACATCGGTGCGCATGAGTTGTTTTACCTTTACCACGCCATCGCAGAAATAACTGTTTTGCATGAGCGGTTGCAGCAGCTCTTGTTCTGAAATAAAGCCAACTAAACTTTTGTTGTCATCGAATACAGGTGCGCCTAGTAATTTAAACTTTTGCAGCTCGCTAATCGCGGTGGTCATTTCAGTTTCAGGCGTAATGTGTGGCAACTTACGTTGCATAAAGTCTTGTACTTTTGTATTTAGCATTTGGGTCTCTCCCCATCGTTATTCTAAACAGAGTATGGTCAAGGAAATGCAGTTTGTGAAATCGTTTAGACGGATTAAGGCGATAGGTAAAACAAATAAAAAAGGCATCCAATTGGATGCCTTAAAAATAATCTGTATGAGTTAGTTATTTAATGAATGCAAATGCATCGGCGTACATGTTCTCACGTACCGCACCATGGTTAATAAAATCATCGCGAACCACGCCAATCATGTCGAAGCGGCCTGCCATGTAAATATCGTATGGTTCTAAAGACACGATATCTGCCATAACGGCCTTGTGGACGTAACCGGTTTTGCCAGTCCAGCTTTGCGGCGCATTTTCAACCACTGGAATGTATTGGAAATGTGGGTTGCTGTTTGCCCATGCTTGCATTTCATCATGAGCATAAAGCGCAGCTTGCTCACGAACACCCCAGTAAAATAATACAGGGCGCTCACAGCCAATTTCAGCAAGGTGATCAGCCATTGATTTGGCATAAGAAAAACCAGTACCGCCAGCAAGTAGAATAATTGGGCGCTCACCCTCAACTCGCAGCTGTGATACACCTAAACCCACTTCAACATTAACTTGCTGTTGCTCTGTATGTGCTTGACGTAAATGATCAAGCGCTTGCATTGCATACGAATCAGCACCTGCGGCACCAATATGTAGTTCAATTTGGTCAGTTTGCGAAGGGCGGCTTGCAATAGAAAAGGCACGCTTATCTTTTTCGCCTAATACAAGTTGCATATATTGGCCTGCCTCGAATGACACAGGTTGCTGTGGTTTCAAAATGACCTTATGTACGTGGTCTGTAAGCGGGCTGATCGCAACAACGTCAGCGAGTAATGTTTGCATAGTTTACCTTTATAAGCACAGAAGCAAATTCGGTTATGAATCGCACTCATAACCGTTAAATTTTGAGCAGTTTAACATAGTCACAGCCTAGAGAATATCTAAGCTGTCCCATAATTCATCAACACGTTCTTTGATTTTTGGATCCATAACAATGGGCTCACCCCATTCACGATCTGTTTCGCCTGGCCATTTATTGGTTGCATCCATGCCCATTTTTGAGCCAAGGCCCGAAACTGGCGATGCAAAATCTAAATAATCAATTGGCGTGTTTTCGATCATCGTCGTATCGCGAGCAGGGTCCATACGCGTTGTAATGGCCCAGATCACGTCGTTCCAATCACGTGCGTTTACATCATCATCGCAAACAATCACGAACTTGGTATACATGAATTGACGTAAGAAAGACCACACCCCCATCATCACGCGCTTGGCATGACCTGGGTATTGTTTTTTCATCGTGACCACAGCCATACGATAAGAACAGCCTTCAGGTGGTAGATAAAAATCTACAATTTCAGGGAATTGCTTTTGCAGAATTGGTACGAACACTTCGTTCAATGCAACCCCGAGTACTGCTGGCTCATCTGGTGGACGGCCAGTGTAAGTGCTGTGATAAATTGGGTTTTCACGATGTGTAATGTGAGTGACCGTCATCACCGGAAACTCGTCTACTTCGTTGTAGTAACCTGTGTGGTCGCCATAAGGGCCTTCTGGTGCTGTTTCACCTGGCATAATATAACCTTCAAGCACGAACTCTGCGGTAGCAGGCACTTGTAGGTCATTTGAAACCGATTTAACAACTTCAGTTTTACTACCGCGTAGTAAACCAGCAAATGCATATTCGCTTAGGGTGTCTGGTACTGGTGTTACAGCGCCTAAGATTGTCGCAGGATCGGCACCTAATGCGACAGATACAGGGTAAGGTTCGCCTGGGTGCTCTTTACACCATTCACGAAAATCTAATGCGCCACCGCGGTGCGATAGCCAACGCATAATAATTTTGTTTTTACCCAATAGCTGCTGACGGTAAATGCCTAAGTTTTGGCGCTTTTTATAAGGCCCTTTGGTAACCGTTAGACCCCATGTGATCAAGGGAGCAGCATCACCCGGCCAGCAATGTTGGATAGGCAGCTTAGTTAAGTCAACATTATCGCCTTCAAGTATAACTTGCTGACAAGGCGCTTTTTTTACTTCTTTAGCTGGCATATTCAGTACTTGTTTGAATACTGGGATTTGCCCTAGTGCCTCTTTAATGCCTTTTGGTGGCTCAGGCTCTTTTAGAAAAGCTAATAACTTACCAACTTCGCGCAGTTCACTGACATCATCTTGGCCCATACCCATCGCTACACGTTTGGGCGTACCAAAAAGGTTAGCAAGAACGGGAATGGTGTGACCTTTAGGGTTTTCGAATAACAGAGCAGGGCCTTCTGCACGTAACGTACGGTCGGCAATTTCGGTCATTTCAAGGTAAGGATCAATTTCTTGTTTGATTCGTTTTAACTCACCTTTTTGTTCTAATAACTCGATAAATTCGCGAAGATCTTTGTATTTCATTATAGCCGCTTAAACGCTGAATAAACTGTCGCTATTATACTCAAAACCACTGATTAAGCTAATTTAGCCACGAAAGCTTTTGCTATTACTGGGTTAAGCTACATTGGTACTTTTTACCTCTTAAAATCAGCATGGCTTCATCGCCTTTAGACCAAAACAGCACATTATCGGCACTGTATTTAACCCCAGAGCCGCTTACTTGGCGATTGAGTAAATATTCACTCTCCTTAAATGTCAGTCTGGCTTCATCGTCACTGTATTCAACAATACTGGCGCTGAGGGTCTCATCGCACAGATAGTTGCTCGGTGCACTTTGCTCAGCACATGCGCACAAGGTAACTAAAGCGAGCCCCGAGAGAAGTGGTTTAATCATAGAAACACCTCTATTTTTGAATGAGCTATAAGCCTAACAAAGAAAAATTAACCGTTGGTGAAAATGGCAGGATAAGTTATGTTGATAGTGTATTTAATGGGCAAGGAAAAACCATGGCAGGCACAAATTTACTAACCTTACTTGATGATATTACAACACTTTTAGACGACATTGCGACGATGAGTAAAGTCGCAACAAAAAAAACAGCAGGGGTGTTAGGTGATGACCTCGCGCTTAATGCTCAGCAAGTTACAGGGGTAACTGCCGATAGAGAGTTGCCAGTGGTTTGGGCTGTGGCAAAAGGCTCGTTTATCAACAAAGCCATCTTAGTGCCCGCAGCGTTATTGATTAGTGTTTGGTTGCCTTGGTTAATCACTCCGCTGTTAATGGTTGGCGGGCTGTTTTTGTGTTTTGAAGGTGCAGAGAAAATTATCGAAAAGCTGTTTGGTCACGCTCAACAAGAAGATGAAAGTGTGGTTGAACAACAAGACTTACAAGAATACGAAAAGCAAAAAGTAAAAGGGGCGATCCGTACTGATTTTATCCTCTCTGCAGAAATTATAGTGATAACGCTAGGTACGGTTGCTGGCGCAACACTGGTGAATCAAGCTTTAGTGCTCAGTGTAATCGCAATTATTATGACCATTGGCGTGTATGGGTTAGTAGCTGGGATTGTTAAACTTGATGATGCTGGTTTGTATTTACTGCAAAAAGCGCAACAAAGTGGCGGTAAGTTTAAAGAGCTTGTCGGTAAGTTTTTACTTGCAGCTGCACCTAAGTTAATGCGCTTTTTAGCCTTTGCAGGAACGGTTGCTATGTTCTTAGTTGGCGGTGGCATATTGGTACATGGGCTCCCTGTTTTGCATCACGCCAAGCAGGGTAGCACCGAGTTTGTAACGGATTTAGTTGGCAAAATGGGGGAGCTGGCTACGCCGATTTTATTTGATGGTTTATTGGGTGTTTTGGCTGGAGTTTTGATTGTTGTATCTATTAATCTTTACAAGAGGATTTCAAAGTAGTAATTATGCTTGGAGTGTATACCAACTGTTAATTTTTTAGTAATTTATTTAACAAGTTAAATGTAAAAGGAATTTTATGAATAGATTAATAATAGTTTTTTCCTATTTGCTAATTAGTCTCTGTGCTAATGCAAAAACTGAATTACTTGATATTCAAAACTTTAGTAAAGCAAGTGAATTCACAGGTGTTAAAATATCTCCTACTGGTAAGTATTTAGCAGTAATCACACAACCTGAAGGCAAGAATGCTTTAATGATACTGGATACAGATACATTTAAAGTTCTTCATGCCATCCACTTTCCTGGTAATGCGCAAGTCGGTAACTATTACTGGGTAAATGAAGAGCGTATTGTATTAGCTAAAGAGTATCTAAAAGGTTGGAAAGATCATCCTGAATACCATGGTGAGTTGTTTGGTGTAAACGCAGACGGCAGTCAAGGGGAGTATTTGATTGGTTATCAAGGTGAAAGGCAAACAGGGACGAGGATTAAAAAGGCAACTCCTGTATTAGGGACCTCTTATGTACTTGATCCACTGGTAGAAAATAAGCGTAAAATGTTGGTTTTAACCATTCCATGGACAGCTGCTAATGAGCCTCATACAATTGTATATGAAGTAGATGTCTATCGAGGGTCAAGAAAAAGGATTACACGCTCCCCTTCAAGAATGGCTAGTTTTCTAACTGACCATGAAGGCAACGTAAGAGTATCAGCTTCGAATGATGACTATCTTAATCCAAAAATATATATCAGACCTAAGTCAGGTGGTGAGTGGGAAGAGCTCAATTTAAAGGATGTTTCATATAGTGATGTGGGGTTACATACCTTTGATAACACAGATGAAACTGCTTATGTGACGGCTTCTGTTAATGGAGAAGCTAAAGGGCTTTATAAATTAAATCTTAAAACTAAACAATTTGACCTAATTCACAAAGAAAAAAGTGTTTCACCAAAGCAAGTGTGGGTGGATGAAGTATCAAAAGAGCTTTTTGCTGTCGAGCATGAATTAGGCTATCCAACCTATACATTTGTAGGTAATAACTCTAAGAAAAGCCAGCAATTGAAGGCTCTTTTAAAAGTGCTTGAGGGTCAGCAGGTTCAATTAGTTAGCAGTACCGTAAATGGTGACAAGAGCGTCATTTTTGCCTCAAGTGACACTAATCCTGGCAGTTATTACTTATTTGATGCTAAAACTAATAATCTCGGTTTTCTATTCTCATCCAGAAGTTGGATTAAACCTAGTCAAATGGCGATTACAAAGCCTATCAATTTTACAGCACGTGATGGACTAGCTATCTACGGTTACTTAACTATTCCAAATAATGCTGAAGAAAAAAACTTACCATTAGTAGTAATGCCGCATGGGGGTCCTCATGGTCCAAGAGATTGGTGGGGATATGACTCAACAGCTCAGCTTCTTGCGAGTAGAGGAATTGCTGTACTAAAGGTTAACTTTCGTGGCTCAGGTGGCTTTGGACGAAATTTTGAACGTGCCGGCCATCGCAAGTGGGGACAGGAAATACAATACGATATTATAGATGGTGTAAAATATCTTATTTCAAGCGGTATTGCTGATAAAGGTAACATTTGCATTATGGGGGCCAGCTTTGGTGGATATTCCGCGTTACAAAGTGCGATCTTGGAACCTGATATGTTCCAGTGTGCGATTGGAGTTGTAGGTGTATATGATTTACCACTCATGTTTGATGAGGGAGATGTATCTGAGCGTGATAGCGGGCAACGTTTTCTAAAAGTGGTATTAGGCGAGGATGAAGAGCAACTAAAGCGTTTTTCACCAAGCTACAATATAGAAAAGTTAAAAGCTCCAGTATTAATTTTTCATGGTGGGGAAGATCGAAGGGCGCCTATCGAGCAAGCTGAGTCTTTAATTTCGGCTTTTAAAAAAGAGAATCATCCCTATATTTATGAGCTATTAGATGATGAAGGCCACGGTTTTTATAAAGAAGAGCACCGCACTCTTTACTATAAAAAAGTATTGGCTTTTTTAGATGATCATTTAAAGCTTTAATGAAAAGTGCCGGCGAGCAAGCTCGCCGGCAAGGATTTAGCACGGGAACGTAAGCGTGCTAGTGTGCAAGGTCTTCCTTTAAGTTGTACAAACTCAAAAGATGGTTCGTTCATTAAGCAATGAAGCCTAGTTGCAATTTAAAACAGAGCAGGGAGAGTGACTCTGTTATTGCTAATAAGCATTTATAAAACCAACAAAGTAATATAAATACTGTGCCATACAAAAATGTTATAACATAACAAAGTTAAAGTAAATAGCGAGAGTCATATTATTAGGCTGGTTTCTTCTGTGTGATATTTATGGGTAACAGATTATTGAGTATTCAACTTACTACAATCGTAACTCAAGCATAGCTCTGCGAGCTCAACCTTTGCTTTAGGATTCCCTTGTAAGGTGGCTTTGTTGAGCCAGTAAGCTGCTTTTTCGTTATTCACATTTGTCCCTTGGCCATCACGATACATCTGACCCAAGTTTAATTGCCCCCATGAATAACCATCTTCCGCAGACAGGGTAAAACTTTTCAACGCTTCTTCGTATAAGCCATCTTTGAAGTAAGTGATCCCTTCCTGATTATGTTTATCGAGCTTAACGCCCGTATATAAAGGCTTAGGTCTAGGCGGGTGCATAACAAAACCACCAAATAAACTATAAAGCTCAGGTCGCATAATCTTATATATGCTGCCTTCATCATAAAGCTGCTGTATTTGTGATTTACTGAAAGTCAGGGTTTTACTAGAAAAGTAATCATCTTGAACTAGCATGCTGGTTCGCATCGCAATCTCGATGTCTTTATTGTACTTGTAAGTGTAGTTAGCAACTCTAAAAGTCATGCTCTTGTCATCCAATTCAACGAGCTGAGCTACTTTTAGGTTATTAATACGTTTTGGTTTGCCAGTAAACTTATCTGAATAGACAAAATAGGTATCAAACAACTTTGGCTCGTTTAGGTAAGTTTGCTCGTTCTCAGTTTGTTCATTCGCCCCGATTAATGCTTTTGCTAATAGGTAAACGATGATGAATAGGCCAATAAAGTACTTTATAAACGACGCTAACTCTAAGGCGGGCAATGAATACCAAGGTGCAGGAGTAACATAGCCACAGTCATCACATTGTCTTTGATAATTAATAGAAAGTGGCATGATGGGCAAAATAGTAAAGCGCAAAACTTTACTGTGATTGCTTAAAGAATAATGTTCACTATGGCAATGTGGACACGTTTTTTGTTTTTTATAAAAAACATCAGCGGGTGCGGTATTAAATAGAAGCATCGTTTCTTCCTGAATATTGCTATCAATAAACTAGAACAAATGCAGAGAGTTAGAAAGCACCAAACTGTAAGCAAATATGAATTAAATATGCTGAACAATGTTTTCGTTTAGAGAAACAGCACATTCTCTGCTATGATCCACAGCATCTTCGAGGATGTCCCTCAATTATCAAGTTTGGAATATTACTGTGACCGCTACTGCTTTTTCATCTTTGACTTTGCCGCAAGAGTTAACCGATAACTTATCAACTTTAGGTTATACGCAAATGACGCCTGTGCAAGCGCAAAGCTTGCCAGTGATCTTGCAAGGCAAAGATATTATTGCCCAAGCTAAAACCGGGTCGGGTAAAACGGCTGCATTTAGTCTAGGTGTGCTGGCTAAGTTAAATGTGAAACGCTTTCGTATTCAGTCTCTCATTTTATGTCCAACCCGAGAATTAGCAGAGCAGGTAGCGGAAGAAGTTCGTAAGCTAGCCCGTGGTATTCATAACATTAAAGTTTTAACCTTATGTGGCGGTGTGTCTATTGGTCCACAAATTGGCTCATTAGAGCATGGTGCGCATATCATTGTTGGCACGCCAGGTCGTGTTGATGACCATATTCGCAAAGGCACATTGCGCTTAAATGATGTTGAAACCTTGGTGTTAGATGAAGCTGATCAAATGCTAGATATGGGTTTCCAAGATACCCTTGATGCTATTGTTGAGAGTATTCCAAATCAACGCCAAACATTATTGTTTAGTGCGACTTATCCAAAATCAATTGCTGCGATAGCTGAGCGAGTGCTTAGCAACCCTGAAATGATTAAGGTAGAAGAAGAGCAAACAAAAAGCACAATCAAGCAATACTTTTATAAGCTAGATAACAACAAACAGCGCTTTAATACATTGAAGCTGTTGTTATTAAAGTTCCAACCAGAAAGCTGTGTGGTTTTTTGTAACACCAAGGTTGAAACTCAACAGATTTGTGATGACCTTTATGCTGAAGGGTTTAGTGCGGTTGCCTTACACGGTGATTTAGATCAACGTGAACGTGAGCGCACTTTAATTCGCTTTGCTAATAAAAGTGCCTGTATTCTGGTTGCAACGGATGTTGCTGCGCGTGGCTTAGATATCAACGATATGGACATGGTAGTGAACTACCACCTCGCGCATGACCCTCAAACCCATGTACACCGTGTTGGTCGTACTGGTCGAGCAGGTAAAAAGGGTATTGCATGTTCTATTTATGGTGAAGCAGAGCAATTTAAAGTGGCACAAATTGGCGACCACTATGAGCGCGACTTTGACCCTGAACCAATTCCGCCATTTAGCTTGCTCGAAAAGCCTGCTTATAAGCCAACCATGGCTACCATTATGATTGATGCCGGCAAGAAGCAAAAAATTCGTGCCGGTGATATTTTAGGTGCATTAACTGGTAAAGAGGGAATTGCCGGTCATCAGGTAGGTAAAATTAACGTACTTGATAATGTGGCCTTTATTGCTGTTGAGCGAGCAGCTGCAAAACCTGCATTACGCAAATTGACCGAAGGTAATATTAAAAAGCGCAAGATCCGTGCGCGACGTTTGAGTCGGTAATCTGGTTAATTATGAGCAGCTAGCTTTAAGCTGCTCATATTCGAGTTGTATTTTCTTAAACTCAATTGCACAGCCTTGGCGGTCTGGGTGGTGTTTTAGCGCCAGTTGTCGCCAACGCTTTTGTAACTGTTTTTCCGAAAAATCAGTAGGTAGCTGCCACGCTTGTTGTAATTGTAATAGCTGCTGCTGAGGTAATGAGTGAATCCCCTTCTTTGTGCTAAATGAAGAAAAGCGCTGCCAAAAATCAGTTAACAACGCATCAATTTCATCGCTTGTTGTATCAAAGTTTTGCCAATCTAAATAATAACCCCGTAGCGGGTCATGACTTTCTAATGCGTTACTTGTTTGCTTACTAATAAGTTCAATATGTAAAGAGGCAATCTCTAGCTGTTGCTCTGGCGCAAGTTGTGCTTGCAGTTGATACAAGCCATTCATAACTAAAAAGTTGCGTTTAAACAGATCTTTTTGTGGGTCTGCGTCTAATGATTCTATTTTTCCAGATTCACTAAGTGCGCTGGCAAGCGTATGAACCTTCCAAACAGGCTGTTCCAAAAGGAGGTAAAAAATCTCATCAATCAGTGGGTTAACCATTGTTCGCAGGCCTGACTTTGGTGTAATCTAAATGTATGTACGCTATCACAGCTAAACAATTGAAACTACAAAGTTGCTCTGAGATAAATATTTAGCATTATAAAATTAGCATAAAAAGCCAAGTATAAGATTAGGGATATTAAATATATGCTCGCACCTACACGTTTAAGCATACTTTGTTCAGCGTTTTTTTGCTGTTTTTTCGTTATGCCCTTCAATTTGGCTGCAAATTCATTATTTGAGCAATTCACACAACAAGAACAATGGGAAGATAAGCATCAACTAGGGTTACAGTTAATTTCACAAGGTTCACTGAGTAATGAGCAAACTCTTGAAGTTTATATGCAATTAGCCGATTTAGCATTAGAGAAAGATTTATTTTCTAAAGCAATTGAAAATTACCAAAAAGTTGAGTTATCTACATCATTTGATACCAATCCGGAGCGTTTCTTTCGTGCAATAAAAATGCAAGGAGTGACCTACTATTATCAAGGTTTGATGCAACAGGCGCTAATAGCGTACTTAAAAGCGATACCTTTTGCTGAAAAAATGCCTGACCCACTAGCTAAAGCCAATTTAATGAGCAACATTGGTCTCGCTTATTTTGATATGTTTAATTTGAATCAAGCTTTAAATTACTACAAACAGGCCAAAGATATTTATGAGCAACATGGTAGTGAGCAAGATAAAGCTGATATTTTGCATAACATTGCCGGAATATATATTCGACTTTCAAGTTACGAAGTTGCTCTTGAAATGTACAGAGAAACATTAAATATATTCCAAAGTTTAGGTGATATGGATGGTGTCGCTCAATCCTATGGAAATATGGGGGTAGCTTATTCTGAGCTTGGACAGTATCAACTCTCTTTGCATTATTATCAGCGTGCTTTGCGCTATTATCAAGAAACAAATAACGCCTATTTCTTGTCTTCTCGCCATGGCAACATTGCTAATGTTTATTTGCGCACGGGTGATTTAGAGCTTGCCTTAAGCCATGCCGAAAAAGCGATTGAGTTTGCAAAAAAAATTGACAACAAAGCCTTAGAGTTGGCCGGCGTGTTGTCACAAGCAAAAATTGAATTGTTACAGAATAAATTAACAAAAGCTGAATCCACTTTAACTACTTCAGTACAGATGGCAAAGGAGTACAAAGACGATTTACGTGTTCAAGATGGTATGGGAATGATGGCTTTAATTAAAGCAGGTCAAGGTGATTTTGCTACAGCCGTTGCGAATTTTGATAAGTTTGTTCGTTCATTTAACTCTGTTCAAAATGCCAAATTATTAAAGTCGATGGGAGAGTTACAAAGCCAGATACAAGCAACTCAGCTCAATCAAGAAATAATCGAACTAAAGCAACGTCAACAAGTACAAGATCTCGAAATGTCCAAACAACGACAGTTGGGCATTATGCTATTCATCTTATTCGTTATGCTGGTGGTAACAGGTATTACTGTATACCGTCGTAGTATTGAAAAAGGCGCTAAAGAGCAGCTTTCTTTAATGGTGGCAAAACGAACAAAAGAACTTGAAGAAACAGCAGAAAAATTGCGCAGAGCTAACGAAATAAAGAGTCAATTTTTAGCAAATATTAGTCATGAAATTCGTACGCCGCTAACTGCAATTTTAGGGCAAACAGATAATTTAATTAATGGTTATTATAAACCAGAGCACTTAAATGATGAACTTGCTGTTATCCAAAAACAAAGTGATCATTTAAAAGAGCTAATAAATGACGTGCTAGATATCAGTAAAATTGAAGCTAACAAGCTAGAGCTTAGCCTAAAAGAGGGGGATTTAGTTCGGTTGCTTACTGATGTCCATTCTATGCTTAGTGGTCAGGCTAAAGATAAAGGGTTGAACTTTGCATTTCATAATGAACTTGGTGAGCAATATTATAGCTTGCTCGACTTTACCCGCATTAAACAAATCCTTATTAACCTGTGTGCAAATGCAATTAAGTTTACAAACCAAGGCGAAGTTGAGTTAAAGGTTTCGCGTGTTGAGCAAGGTGTGTGGTTTTATGTCACCGACACTGGTATTGGCATGAATGCCGAGCAACTGAAGCAAATATTTGACTGCTTTAGCCAAGGTGACAATAGTATTAGTCGCCGTTTCGGTGGTACTGGACTTGGATTAAGTTTATCGCAACAGCTTGCAATGATGATGGGTGGTTATATAAGTGTTGAAAGTGAGCTGAACCAAGGTAGCGTGTTCTCATTTTACTTACCTTGTAAAGAGTATATACCAAGCTCTGACATCATTGAGCCTGCAAAACTCGAACAACATGCTGCCAATGGCTTATCTGGCAAAGTGCTGCTAGCTGAAGATCATCCAGATAACCGCCGTTTAATTTCTCGCTATTTAGAATCTATGGGACTTGAGGTGATTGCTGTAGAAAATGGTGAGCAAGCCGTTGAGCAGTGTTTAAAGGAGTTTCCCGATGTCGTGTTGCTTGATATTCAGATGCCAGTGCTTGATGGTTTAAGTGCGCTTAAACTATTACATGAATGTGGGTTTACACAGCCTGTATATGCGTTAACGGCTAATGCTATTAGTCACGAAATCGACGGTTATCTTCAAGCGGGATTTACAGGTTATCTTGCTAAGCCAATTGATAAAAAGGTGTTTTACACGCAACTTGCTAAGCATTGTAAGAAGGACGCCGTTACAATTAAGTCTCAGCATGATATGAGCGACTTAGTCGCTAGTTTTATTGCAAGTTTCGAGCACGAAAGCGCCTTAATACAACAACACTTTGCTGCTGATAAATACTTCGATTTGCAGCAGGATGCGCACCGCATTGGTGGTGCTGCAAAAATGTTTGCGTTAGATGAGGTGGCAGTGAGTGCAATGGCGCTTGAGTCTGCACTAAAACAGCAAAAATTATCAGGCTTAACTAGCCTAGTTGCTCAGTTGCTTGAGCAGCTACATTGTGCTGCTGTAAGTCAAAATAACTCAATCTCTCCATCTTGATGATTTTTAGAAGAGTCGCTAGTTTGGATACGATCGCGATTTATACGCTGATTAGTATCGATATCTGGGTGAGCAATATGAAACAAAGACAGTTTGTCATCTATAGCGTGAGCTAAGCTAACTAAATCCTTACTGGACACAGCTTGAATTTGCGAACTTGAAAGTGCGTCTGAGTTTAATTCTACCATTGCATCAATACTAGCCTGGGCTTCGTCAGACATAGTACTTTGTATTGCGACTTGCTCATGAACGCCCTCTGAGTAGTTGCTGATAGCTAACATAGCCTGCTCTATTTTATTTGTTTCTTTTGTCGTTGCATCAGATAACTGTACTGTATTTTCAGCTTCCTTGAGAGCTGTTTGCATCAGTTGATTTGCAAGTTTGGTGCTGTGTTGAATTTTAGCTACCATTTCACGCACTTCTTGGGTCGATTTACTCGTTCGTGCAGCTAAGTTTCTTACTTCATCTGCGACAACTGCAAAGCCTCGACCTTGCTCACCAGCGCGGGCTGCTTCAATTGCCGCGTTTAATGCCAAGAGGTTAGTTTGATCTGCGATGCCATTTATTACATCAATAATTGAGCCTATGGCATCACTGTCTTGTTTCAGTAATAAAATTTGTTCGCTTGTGAGATTTATATTATCAGCAAGTTTAATAAGGCTTGCTTGGCTTTTATCTGAATCAGAACGAGTTTGTTGAACTGATTCTGTCGCAGCCAAAACCGACTGAAAGATTTCTTTCAAGCTATGATCAAGCTTTCTTGACACTTCAATCGTTCGATTTATTGTATTGGCTAAATCAATTCCATGTGCATTTTGTATTGTGGCTTTTTGAGTCATTGAGGCATAGGTGTCTCGCAGAGCATCTGCCATAGGAAGAAGCCGCGCAGATGAAGCCGAAACTTCACTAAGTAAATGCTCGACCATGGTTAGACTTGCATTTAATGCGTGACAGACCTCAGGTAATTGGCTGTCACTTTCATTAAACCGAAAAGTGAAGTCGATGCCATCTTTCGTTGTTATACAAGATACAAAATATTTAAGGTAGTCCTTTTGTTTGTCATTATTTTTATGTAGATAAATGATTAATAGCGACCAAGGAATGGCTGAAACTAAGCCAAAAATGACTATTTCTTTAATAGATGAGTTGAAAATGATAAAGCTGGTAATACTGCCAATTAAGCTAACTACAAATAGAATAATTGCAATTTTTAAATGCGACATAGAGGATCCTTACCTTTATATCTAATCATTTATAGAACAATTATTCTTCAAATACCAATAAACTTATTCTGTAAAAGTATAACTTTTAAAGTGTTATGTGCTTAGTTTTAGGCAAAAAAAATGCCTGTATTAAACAGGCACTTTTTAAAAACTTAGTAATCGTTACTGTCGTTTCATTGAGTCAAAGAATTCATCATTGGTTTTGCTCATCGAAAGCTTATCAATTAAGAATTCCATTGCGTCAATTTCTGACATCTCATGAACGATCTTACGTAAGATCCACATCTTCTGTAGTTCATCAGGTTTAGTAAGTAACTCTTCGCGACGCGTACCAGAGCGGTTAAAGTCAATCGCTGGGAATACACGCTTTTCGGCAATCTTACGATTTAAGTGTAATTCCATGTTACCTGTACCTTTGAACTCCTCGTAGATAACTTCGTCCATCTTCGAACCAGTATCGATAAGAGCCGTTGCGATAATTGTTAAGCTACCGCCTTCTTCTACGTTACGAGCTGCACCAAAGAAACGCTTTGGTTTGTGTAATGCGTTTGCATCAACACCACCGGTTAATACCTTACCAGATGAAGGGATCACCGTATTGTAGGCACGAGCAAGACGTGTGATTGAATCAAGTAAGATAACCACGTCTTTTTTATGCTCAACAAGGCGTTTTGCTTTTTCAATTACCATCTCGGCAACTTGAACGTGACGACTCGCCGGTTCATCGAACGTTGAGGCAACTACTTCACCTTTTACAAGGCGCTGCATCTCTGTAACTTCCTCTGGACGTTCGTCGATAAGAAGAACCATCAGTTCACAATCAGGCTGGTTGTAGCTGATCGATTGCGCAATGTTTTGCAGTAGCATGGTTTTACCCGCTTTCGGCGGAGCAACGATAAGCGCACGTTGACCTTTACCAATTGGTGATGCTAAATCAAGTACACGTGCTGTGATGTCTTCAGTGCTACCGTTACCACGCTCCATACGTAAACGTTCGTTTGCGTGTAGTGGGGTAAGGTTTTCAAATAGGATTTTTGTGCGAGAGTTTTCAGGTTTGTCGAAGTTTACTTCATTTACTTTTAATAGTGCGAAGTAACGTTCGCCGTCTTTAGGTGGACGAATAAGGCCTGAAATTGAGTCACCAGTACGCATGCTGAATCGACGGATTTGACTCGGTGATACATAAATATCATCTGGGCCGGCTAAGTAAGATGCTTCTGATGATCTTAAGAAACCAAAACCATCTTGTAAGATCTCTAGTACACCGCCGCCATAGATGTTTTCACCGCTTTTAGCGTGCGCTTTAAGGATGGCGAAAATGATGTCTTGTTTTCTTAAACGGGCTACGTTTTCGAGCCCCATGGACTCAGCTAAGTTTACAAGCTCTTTTATAGACTTGTCTTTTAATTCGCGTAAATGCATATTGGTGGGTTCTTTATTACAATTGTCATACTCAAAATCATCGTTTGATACATGAGTGAGGTTTGTTGGTATAACTAAGGATTAGTTGGCTTTATAAACTAGCAGGTCACTAGCAAGGCGTCCAGTCTTTAAACAAAATAAAGCTAAAAAAAGGGCAAAAAGCCCTTTTTTTATATTTTCATTAGATGTTGTTTTCTAAAAACTCTACTAATTGAGTCTTAGAAAGAGCACCAACTTTAGTTGCTGCAACTTGGCCATCTTTGAAAAGAAGTAATGTAGGGATACCACGGATACCGAACTTTGGTGGTGTGCCTGCATTCTGGTCGATGTTAAGTTTACCAACGGTAACTCGGCCATCAAACTCGCCAGCTACTTCGTCAAGAATAGGGGCGATCATTTTACAAGGTCCGCACCATTCAGCCCAAAAATCAACAAGTACAGGTTTGTCTGATTGTAGTACGTCAGCTTCAAAGCTATCGTCAGTTAATTGAATAATTTTCTCGCTCATTGCGATCTCCGATTAGTTAGGCGAAATATTTAATGCGTATTTAAACACTCTTGTTTCTTATTGCAAGTTTAAACGTTATGCTTAAACGCTATGACTAAGACACATTTGACCGATAAAAAGTTTTCAGACTTTGCTATCGCACCGGAAGTGGTTGCCGGTTTAACCGAAAATGGGTTTGAATATTGCACACCCATTCAAGCAAAATGCCTACCTTTTATTTGTGAAGGCCGCGATATTGCGGGCCAAGCGCAAACAGGTACGGGCAAAACGTTGGCGTTTTTAACCGCCACGTGCCATCGGTTATTACAATCTAGCAAAGCATCTAGTAAACATCCAAGAGCCCTGATCATGGCCCCAACAAGGGAGCTGGCGATTCAGATACACAAAGATGCAAAAATTTTAGCGCCACACTGTAATCTTAACTTAGGATTAGTATATGGTGGCGAAGATTACGAAAAACAACGTGCACAACTAGAAAAAGGCGTTGATATTTTAATTGGGACTACTGGACGCCTTATCGATTTATACAAGCAGGGCTGTTATACCCTCAATGAAATCGAGGTTGTAGTGCTTGATGAAGCAGATCGTATGTTCGATTTAGGCTTTATAAAAGATATTCGTTATATGTTTAGACGTATGCCAGAAACGTCTGAGCGATTAAACCTATTATTCTCTGCAACCTTGTCATATCGTGTGCAGGAATTAGCGTTTGAACATATGACTAATCCAGAGCATGTACAAGTTGAACCTGATGTAAAAACAGGTAAACGTATTCAAGAAGAGCTATTCCATCCATCGCAAGATGACAAAATTAAGTTACTGTTAACTTTAATTGAAGAAGAATGGCCAGATAAAGCGATTGTGTTTGCAAATACGAAACACAGTTGTGAGAATGTTTATGCATGGATGAAAGCCGATGGTCACCGAGTTGGATTATTAACCGGTGATGTAAACCAGAAAAAGCGTCAATCAATTTTGGCTCAATTTACCAAAGGCGATTTAGACTTTTTAGTAGCAACAGACGTTGCAGCTCGTGGTTTGCACATCCCAGAAGTAAGTCATGTATTTAATTTTGATTTGCCAGATGATTGTGAAGACTATGTACACCGTATTGGTCGTACCGGACGTGCAGGTGCATCAGGACACGCTATTAGCTTTGCCTGTGAACAGTACGCCTATAATCTCCACGAAATTGAGCAATACATAGAACACAGCATTCCATTATCACATTATGATAAAAGTGCATTGCTTGATGATTTAACTAAGCCTACTATTCAGAAAAAGCGGAACTATTCTACAGGCCCACGTAATCGTAATAACAACGGACGTCGACCAAATAATAGTTACCAGAAATCGCGGTCGTGATAAACGGCCGTTATTGAAGACTTAGTAGTAACTAGAGGTTTTTGAACGGTGGGGCAACTTCAACCGCAAAAAAATGTGTATGCAGTAATCGACTTAGGATCAAATAGCTTTCATATGCTGATCGCTAAATCGATTGCTGGCGGTCTGCAAACGATCGGTCGAGTAAAACGTAAAGTAAGGCTTGCTGCAGGGCTTGATGAAAACAACGTCCTTAGCACTGAAGCCATGCAACGAGGTTGGGAATGCCTAGCCTTGTTTGCTGAACGTCTACAAGACATACCAAAGAAAAACATCACAATTGTTGCGACCGCAACATTACGTCTTGCTACTAATGCTGATGTATTCAAGCATAAAGCTGAACAGATCCTTGGTCATAAAATCAATGTTATCAGCGGTGAACTAGAAGCTAAGACAATCTATAAAGGCGTGGCGCACACCTCTGCTTGTAGCGGTAAACAACTGGTTATCGATATTGGCGGAGCCAGTACCGAAGTTGTTATCGGTCAGGGTTTTGATGCACTGCATTATAAAAGTCTACACATGGGCTGTGTTACCTTCCTAGAACGCTACTTCAAAGATCAAAAGCTCAGTAACGAAAACTTTGCTGCTGCAATTAAAGCTGCAAGTGAAGTGGTTGCAGAAATTGTCGATGAATACCAAGCAACCGGATGGCAAATTGCGAGCGGTGCGTCAGGCACAGTGCAAGCGATCCAAGAAATCATGGTTGCACAAAACCAAGATGAGCTTTTAACGCTTGATAAACTTCTCGCTATTAAAGAGCAATCAGTGCAATTTGAAACGATTGCTGATCTTGAGCTTGCTGGCTTGAGTGAAGAGCGCCGCCTAGTGTTTGTTTCTGGCCTCGCTATATTAATCGCCTTGTTTCAATCGCTAGATATAAAACAAATGGGTCTTGCGCGCGGTGCATTGCGTGAAGGTGTTTTATATAGCATGGTGCCAGAGCTTCATAACCACGACATCCGCAAACGTACAGTTGATGGTTTAATGAATCGCTATCATGTAGATCAAAAACAGGCTTGTCGTGTTGCGCAACTTGCGGAGCAGTTGGCTAAAAGCGTGATGGGGCAATGGCAATCGATCGATGAAAATGCAATTGCATTGCTAAGGACAGTAGCAAAATTGCACGAGATAGGCTTACTCATAGAGTATAAGCTTTATCATAAGCACACGGCTTACATTATAGAAAACACAGATATGCCAGGATTCTCGCAATCTGAGCATAAACTGATTACTGCTGTTGCTAGTGAGCATCGCGCTGATCTTGTTAAAAACAGTTTTGCTCACTTGGGCTGTCATCAAGTACTCGCAGAATGCTTAACAAGAGTTGTGCGGATCGCTGTGATCTTATCAATGCGTCGCCAAGATGATGTACTACCAGCGATTGATCTCAGTGTTAATGAAAACACCCTTACACTGACATTTGATGGTGATTGGTTAAAATATCACCCATTAATGGCCAGTGAGCTGCAACTAGAGTCCAAGCTACAAGCAAAAGTAGGTTGGAAGCTCATAGTAAAATAACGTTAAAAGGCCCTTCGGGGCCTTTTTTAGTGCTATTTTTACCCGTTTCGTTCGTATTTTGCGCGAACAGTCATTTTTTTCATAAAAACTTCAAAAAACAGTTGATCTCAATTCGGATCTCCCTATAATGCGCATCCTCGTACAACGC